>CANMWW010000028.1 GCA_947500965.1 Alphaproteobacteria bacterium | reverse complement strand
GTCGTCGTCAGGAACCGGCGCCTCGCGCAGCTTCCGGTCTTCATCGACAGCTTCGAATCCCTGCTCGCGCGCCGGCGCGGCGACCTCGAGGCCGAGGTCGTCTCCGCGGTGCCGCTGACGCAGGCCCAGCGCAACGCCATCTCCGGCGCCATCCCCGGCGCCACGGGCCGCAAGGTCCGCCTCGTGGAGAAGGTCGACCCCAGGTTGGTCGGCGGCTTGCGCGTCAAGGTCGGGTCTCGCCTCGTCGATTCCTCGATCTCCGCCAAGCTCAGCCGCCTTCAGCTCGCGATGAAAGGGACCGCGTGATGGAAATCCGCCCCGCCGAAATCTCCGCCATCCTCAAGCAGCAGATCGACAAGTTCGACGGCGCGGCCGACGTGGCCGAGGTCGGCCAGGTCATCTCGGTCGGCGACGGCATCGCCCGCGTCTACGGCCTCGACAAGGTCCAGGCCGGCGAGATGGTGTCCTTCGCCAACGGCCTGAAGGGCATGGCCCTCAACCTCGAGACCGACAATGTCGGCGTCGTCATCTTCGGCGACGACCGCGACATCAAGGAAGGCGACACGGTCAAGCGCACCGGCGCGATCGTCAGCACCAAGGTCGGCAAGGGCCTGCTCGGCCGCGTGGTCGACGGCCTCGGCATCCCCATCGACGGCAAGGGCCCGCTCGTCGACGTCGTCGACGCCCGCGTCGAGGTGAAGGCGCCTGGCATCATCGCGCGCAAGTCGGTCCACGAGCCGATGCAGACCGGCCTCAAGGCGATCGACGCGCTCGTGCCCGTCGGCCGCGGCCAGCGCGAGCTGATCATCGGCGACCGCCAGACCGGCAAGACCGCCGTCGCGATCGACGCCTTCCTCAACCAGAAGGGCGTCAACTCGGGCAACGACGAGTCGAAGAAGCTCTACTGCATCTATGTCTGCGTCGGGCAGAAGCGCTCCACCGTGGCGCGCATCGTCAAGACGCTGGAGGACTACGGCGCGCTCGAGTACTCGATCGTCGTCGCCGCCACCGCCTCCGACCCGGCGCCGCTGCAGTTCCTCGCGCCCTACACGGGCTGCGCGATGGGCGAGTACTTCCGCGACAACGGCATGCACGCCGTGATCGTGTACGACGACCTGTCGAAGCAGGCCGTCGCCTACCGCCAGATGTCGCTGCTGCTGCGCCGCCCGCCGGGCCGCGAGGCGTTCCCCGGCGACGTGTTCTACCTGCACAGCCGCCTGCTCGAGCGCGCCGCCAAGATGTCGGACGCGATGAAGGCGGGCTCGCTGACAGCGCTGCCGGTCATCGAGACCCAGGCCGGCGACGTCTCGGCCTACATCCCGACCAACGTCATCTCGATCACGGACGGCCAGATCTTCCTCGAGACCGAGCTGTTCTACAAAGGCATCCGCCCGGCCATCAACGTCGGCCTGTCGGTCAGCCGCGTCGGTTCCGCCGCGCAGATCAAGGCGATGAAGCAGGTCGCTGGCCGCATCAAGCTCGAGCTCGCGCAGTACCGCGAGATGGCGGCCTTCTCGCAGTTCGCCTCGGACCTCGACGCCGCGACGCAGAAGCTGCTCGCCCGCGGCGCGCGCCTGACCGAGCTGCTCAAGCAGCCGCAGTACTCGCCGATGCCGGTCGAGGAGCAGGTCGTGTCGATCTTCGCCGGCACGCGCGGCTACCTCGACGGCCTCCAGGTCGCCCAGATTGGCCGCTTCGAGAAGGCGCTGCTCTCCGAGATCAAGGCGAAGCACGCAGCCGTGCTCGACGCGATCCGCACGGAGCGCGAGATCTCCAAGGCGACCGAGGGCAAGCTCATGGAGATCCTGAACGGCTTCGTGAAGTCCTTCGCCTGAACCGTCCGACGCGCTTGAACGGGGCTTTCGGCCTATGCCGTCTCTGAAGCAGTACCGCACGCGAATCGCGTCGGTGAAATCGACGCAGAAGATCACCTCGGCGATGAAGATGGTCGCCGCGGCGAAGCTGCGCCGCGCGCAGGAGAAGGCGGAGGCGGCCCGCCCCTACGCGGAGCGCATGAGCCGCATGCTGGGCTCGCTCGCCGGCTCGCTGTCCGGCGGCGCGGGGGCGCCCGCGCTCCTCGCCGGCACCGGCCGCTCCGAGGTCCACCTGGTCGTGGTGGCGACCTCCGACCGCGGCCTGTGCGGCGCCTTCAACTCGTCGATCGTCCGCGGCGCGCGCGCGCATGTGCGCCAGCTCCTCTCCGAGGGCAAGCAGGTCCGCATCTTCTGCGTCGGCCGCAAGGGCCGCGACCAGCTGCGCCGCGACTTCGCGAAGCTGATCGTCGGCTCGATGGAGGATGTCGGGCGCCGCTCGCTGTCCTTCGCCGACGCGCAGCGCATCACCGACCGCATCCTCCAGATGTTCGCGGCCGGCGAGTTCGACGTCTGCTCGCTCTTCTACGCGCGCTTCAGGTCCGCGATCACCCAGATCGTGACGCGCCAGCAGCTGATCCCCTTCGCCATCGAGGGCGGGGCGGGGGAAGCCACGGCGGCGGGCGGCGCGGTCTACGAGTACGAGCCCGACGAGGAGCAGATCCTGGCGGAGCTGCTGCCCCGCAACCTGTCGGTCCAGGTCTTCCGTGCGCTGCTCGAGAACAACGCCTCGGAGCAGGGCGCGCGCATGACCGCGATGGACAACGCCACGCGCAACGCGGGCGACATGATCAAGCGTCTCACCCTCAGCTACAACCGCCAGCGCCAGGCCTCGATCACCAAGGAGCTGATCGAGATCATCTCCGGCGCCGAAGCGGTCTAACCGGATACCCGCAGGAGCAGGACCATGGCAAACAACAATGTCGGTCGCGTCACGCAGGTCATGGGCGCGGTCGTCGACGTCCAGTTCGACGGCGAGCTGCCCAACATCCTGAACGCGCTGCACGTCCAGAACCAGGGCAAGACCCTGGTCCTCGAGGTGGCGCAGCATCTCGGCGAGCAGTCCTGCCGCACCATCGCGATGGACTCGACGGAAGGCCTCGTGCGCGGCCAGGCGGCCGTCGACACCGGCGCGCCGATCTCGATGCCGGTGGGCCCGGAGACGCTCGGCCGCATCGTCAACGTCATCGGCGACGCGATCGACGAGCGCGGCCCGGTCAACGCGAAGAAGACCTTGCCGATCCACCGCTCGGCGCCCGAGTTCGTCGACCAGTCGACCGAGGCGCAGATCCTCGTCACGGGCATCAAGGTCATCGACCTGCTCGCGCCCTACGCCAAGGGCGGCAAGATCGGCCTGTTCGGCGGCGCCGGCGTCGGCAAGACCGTGACGATCATGGAGCTCATCAACAACGTCGCGAAGGCGCATGGCGGCGTGTCGGTCTTCGCGGGCGTCGGCGAGCGCACGCGCGAGGGCAACGACCTCTACCACGAGATGATCGAATCGGGCGTCATCAAGCTCGACGGCCCGGGCTCGAAGGTGGCGCTGGTCTACGGCCAGATGAACGAGCCGCCGGGCGCGCGCGCGCGCGTCGGCCTCTCCGGCCTCACCGTCGCCGAGTACTTCCGCGACGAGGAGGGCCAGGACGTCCTCTTCTTCGTCGACAACATCTTCCGCTTCACGCAGGCGGGCGCCGAGGTGTCGGCGCTGCTCGGCCGCATCCCCTCGGCGGTCGGCTACCAGCCGACGCTGTCGACGGACATGGGCGCGCTGCAGGAGCGCATCACCTCCACCAAGAAGGGCTCGATCACCTCGGTGCAGGCCATCTACGTGCCCGCCGACGACCTGACCGACCCGGCGCCGGCGACGTCCTTCGCCCACCTGGACGCGACGACGGTGCTCTCGCGCCAGATCGCCGAGCTCGGCATCTTCCCGGCGGTCGACCCGCTCGACTCCACCTCGCGCATGCTCGACCCGCGCGTCATCGGCGAGGAGCACTACCAGGTCGCGCGCGACGTGCAGCGCGTGCTCCAGACCTACAAGTCGCTCCAGGACATCATCGCGATCCTGGGCATGGACGAGCTCTCGGAGGAGGACAAGCTGGTCGTCTCGCGCGCGCGCAAGATCCAGCGCTTCCTCTCGCAGCCCTTCCACGTCGCCGAGGTCTTCACGGGCACGCCGGGCGTGCTGGTGAAGCTCGAGGACTCGATCAAGGGCTTCAAGAAGATCGTGGCCGGCGAGTGCGACGACATGCCGGAGGCGGCGTTCTACATGGTCGGCACCATCGAGGAGGCCATGGAGAAGGCGCGCAAGATGGCGGCCGAGGCGGCCTGAGCGAAGCGCCCGAGCCCGAGGGAAAACGTCCATGGCCGATAAAGTCGAGTTCGAGCTCGTCAGCCCGGAGCGCCTGCTGCTCTCCAGGTCCGTCGACATGGTCGTCGTGCCGGGCGCCGAAGGCGATTTCGGCGTCCTGCGCGGCCATGCGCCGCTGATCTCCACGCTGCGCCTGGGCGTCATCGACGTCCATGACGCGGGTGGCGTCAGCGATCGCATCTTCGTCGCCGGCGGGTTCGCCGAGGTGACGGCCGAGCGCTGCACCGTGCTTGCGGAGCAGGCCGTGCCGGTCGCCGACCTCGACCGCGCCGGCATCGAGGACGAGATCAGGTCGCTGCGCGACAGCCTCGCCGTCGCCGATGGCGACGCCGAGCGCGGCGCGCTCGCCGCGCGCATCGCGGTGGCGGAAGCCAAGCTCGCCTACGCCTGACCGGCCGGCGCGGGGAACATCCCGCGTCTTCCGGCGTTGTCCCACCGGGTTCTGCAGGTCGCGCCGCGCGGGCGGCGCCGCGGGAGTCGCTGGATGGCGCACTGGACCCTCGACGACATCGACTGGAGCGCCTTCGACGCGTCGAAGGTCTGCCCAGACCTCCTCCAGGTCGCCAAGGCCGCGGCGCTCGTCGAGCGCAACGGCAGCGACTACGCCGTCTACCTTCGCAACGTCTTCGCCGGCGACGCGGCCTTCTGCGCGGCCGTGGAGGCATGGGCGCGCGAGGAGGTGCTGCATGGCGAGGCGCTCGCGCGCTGGGCACGGCTCGCGGACCCCGCCTGGGACTTCGAGGCCGCCTCCGCCCGCTTCTCCGCCGCCTATGCACTGCCGCTCGACGCCACCGCCTCGGTGCGCGGCTCGCGCACCGGGGAGCTGATAGCGCGCTGCATCGTCGAGACGGGCACGAGTTCCTACTACGGCGCCATCGCCGACGCCGCGCGCGAGCCCGTGCTCGCCCAGGTCTGTCGCCGCATCGCCGCGGACGAGTTCCGCCACTACAAGCTCTTCCTCGACCACATGCGCCGCTACCTCGAGGCCGAGCGGATCGGCCGGGTCGGCCGGCTGCGCGCGGGCCTCGGCCGCGTGCTCGAGGCCGGCGACGACGAGCTGGCCTGCGCCTTCCATGCCGCCAACGCACCGCCGGGCGAGCCCTATGACCGGCGGCGCTGGAGCCGTGCCTATGCGCGGCGGGCCTACGCGCTCTATGGCGCGCGCCACGTCGAGCGCGGCCTCGCCATGGCGCTGAAGGCGATCGGGCTTTCGCCCACCGGCCGCCTGCATGGGCTGCTCGCGCCCCTCGCCCTGCGCTTCCTGGGCTGGCGCGCGCGCAGCCTCGCGCGCGCCGGCGCCTGACGACCGCGGTCCCTCGTCCAGGCGCGCGCCGGCCCGCGCCATCGCCAGGAGGAGACGCCATGGCCATCGCCCGCATCCTGCTCGCCGCGGCGCTGCTCCTCGCCGCGCGCGGCGCCGGGGCCGCGATCGTCGAGGAACTCGTGCGCGTCCCCGTCGTGGTCCGCCACGAGATCCTGGGCGAGGTCCGCCACGAGCTGCCGGTCACCGTCTTCCGCGACGACGCGCGACCGCGCGCGCCCTTCGTCGTGCTCGGCCATGGCAGGGCCACCTCGGCGACCGCCAACGCCGCGCTCGGCCAGGCACGCTACACGGCGAACAGCCGCTACCTCGTCTCGCTCGGCTTCGCCGTCTTCGTGCCGACGCGCATCGGCTACGGCATCGCCGGCGGCCAGGACCTGGAATACAGCGGCGAATGCGCGGCCAAGCGCTATGCGCCCGGCTACGACGCGGCCGCCCAGCAGACGCGCGCCGTCGTCGCCTATGCGCGTGGCCGCCCCGACATCGACCCGGGGCGCGGGCTGGTGATGGGCCAGTCCTATGGCGGCGCCACCGCCATCGCGGTCGCCGCCGACCCGCCCGAGGGCGTGCGCGCGGCCGTCAACTTCGCCGGTGGCGGCGGGGGGCGGCCATCGACCCATCCCGGCCAGCCCTGCTCGCCCATGGCGATGGAGCAGCTCTTCGGGGGCTATGGCGCCACCGCCCGGATCCCGACCCTGTGGCTCTACGCGCCGAACGACCGCTACATGGGCGAGCGCCATCCGCGCGCGTGGTTCGAGGCATTCCTGCGCGCGGGGGGCAGGGGCCGCTTCGTCGCGCTGCCGGAGCATGGCGAGGACGGCCATTCCAGCTTCACGCGCAATCCCGGCGCCTGGCGCCCTGCCTTCGAGGCGTTCCTGCGCGAGGCGGGCCTCGAGCCCGGACGCTAGCGCGCGACGCCGCTTCCCATCGCCTCGCCGCCTGCTAGGCTGGCGACGCGCAACCGAGGGGGAGGGCAGGCATGGGCATCGTCAGCGAACCGAAGGCCGTGGCGGCGACGAGCTTCCGCGACGCGACCGCCGCGGACTGGGAATACGTCACGCGGCTGGGCCGGGAGGCGATGGAGCGCGACGCGGGCCGCGCGGTGATGGCGCTGCTGCGCTCGCAGAAGGACGTGCCCCGCCATGGCTGGCAGGTGAACAACTACGAGCACTCGCTGCAATGCGCGACGCGGGCGCTCAGGAACGGCGAGAGCGAGGAATACGTCGTCTGCTGCCTGCTGCACGACGTCACCCAGGACCTCAACCCGTACAACCACGACAAGAGCGCGGGCGACCTGCTGCGCTACCATGTCAGCGACGAGAACCACTGGGTGATCGCGAACCACCAGATCTTCCAGCTCTCCTTCCGCGACCATTCGCGCTTCGACCGCACGGCCTGCGAGCGCTTCCGCGGCCACCCGCATTTCGAGGCGGCGCTGCGCTTCTGCGAGCACTACGACATGAACTGCTTCGACGGCAGCTACCAGTCGTTGCCGATCGAGGCCTTCGAGCCGATGGTGCATCGCCTGTACGAGAACGGCGTGCGCGCGTTCCACGCGCAGCACCCCTATCCGTCCGCGGCCCGCTGACCGGCCCGCGGCGGCCGGTGCCGCCGCGTCAGAACTTGCGGTACTTGAGGTAGGCCTGCTGCGGGTCCATGCCGCCGAGGATCGCGTCGCGCACGCGGTTCTCGGTGGTGGCCACGGCCTCGGTCCGCGCCACGACGTCCGCGGCCATCGCCGCGGGGATCACGACGATGCCGTCGCCGTCGGCGAGCAGGCAGTCGCCGGTCGAGACCGTGACCTCGCCGATCGTCACCGGCTCGCCGAAGCGGTCCGGCATCCAGCGCGCCACGATGTCCGTGGGCGTGGCGAAGCTGCACCACACCGGGAACCCGATCCGGCGCGTGAGCTCGATGTCGCGCGCGCCGCCATCGACGACGTAGCCGCGCACGCCCTTGAGCTGGAGCGCGTTGGCCGAGAGCTCGCCCATCATCGCGATCCAGTCGTTGTTCGGCTGGCAGACGACGACGTGGCCGGATGGCGCCTTCGAGAGCACGCCCGTCCATGCCAGCAGGGTCTCGTCGGCGCTGCGCGTGCGGTCGACATGGCCTGCGACCGTCCAGGTACGCCCGCACAGCGTCGTGCCCGGCTCGATCGGCCGGATGGAGGGGGGCAGCACGCAGCGCTCGTGGCCGAGCCCGCGCAGCACGTCGTGCACCGCCGACGTGTAGAGCCGCCCGAGCCGCTCGATCGTGTCGTCGCTCATCGTCCGTCCTCTTCCCCTCGTGGTGGCGCGCCCGCCATGCGTGGCGCGGCGAGCGCCGCGAATTCCGCGGCGACGCGTTCGTACAGGTCGCGCTTGAATGGCACGATCATCGATGGCGCGCGGGACAGCTCGATCCAGCGCCAGTCGTCGAATTCAGGGTGTGCGCTGGCGCGCAGGTCGATGTCGCGGTCGTCGCCGGTGAAGGCGAGCGCGAACCATTTCTGCGTCTGCCCGCGATAGCGCCCGCGCCACGCCTTGCCGAGGAGGGTGGGCGGGAGGTCGTAGGACAGCCATCCCGTGCTCTCGGCGAGGAACTCGACCTTGCTGATCCCCGTCTCCTCGGCGAGCTCGCGCAGCGCCGCGGCGCGCGGCTTCTCGCCGCGGTCGATCCCGCCCTGCGGCATCTGCCACGCGCCGCCTGGCCCGTCGATGCGCCGCGCCACGAAGACGAGGCCGTCGCGGTTGAACAGCACGATGCCGACGCCGCGGCGATAGGGCAGCGTCGCCGGGTCGACGCGCGCGCTCCGGGCCATGGTTCCCGCCCCGGCGCCGCCTCAGTTGCCGTTGCGCTGGTTGTAGAGCGCGAGGCCGCGCAGCAGGTCGAAGGCGCGCTGGAGCTGGTAGTCCTCGGTGCCTTCAGCGGCCGCGGGCTGCTCGCCGCCCTGGCCGGGCTGCTGCTGGCCCTGGCCCTGCTGCTGGTCGTTGCGCAGCGCGCCGCGCAGGTCGGATTCGCGACGCGCGCGCGGCTGGTCCACCTTCTCGAGGCGTGCCGGCTCGACGACGATGTCCGGGTCGATGCCCTGCGCCTGGATCGAACGACCCGAGGGCGTGTAGTAGCGCGCGGTGGTGAGGCGGATCGCGCCCTGGTTGCCCATCGGGATGATGGTCTGCACCGAGCCCTTCCCGAAGGAGCGCGTGCCCAGCAGGATCGCGCGGCGATGGTCCTGCAGCGCGCCGGCGACGATCTCCGAGGCCGAGGCCGAGCCACCATTGATCAGGACGACGATCGGCAGGCCGTTCAGCAGGTCGCCTGGCTTGGCGTTGAAGCGCTGCGCCTCGTCGTTGCGCCGCCCGCGGGTCGAGACGATCTCGCCCTTGTCGAGGAAGGCGTCCGAGACCGCGATGGCCTGGTCGAGCAGCCCGCCGGGGTTGTTGCGCATGTCGAGCACGAGGCCCTTCAGCTTGTTGCCGGCCTGCTGGCGGATGCGGTCGATCGCGTTCTTGAGCCCGCTCTCGGTCTGCTCGGTGAAGGAGGTGATGCGCACGTAGCCGAGTTCGCCCTCGACGCGGCTGCGCACGGACTGCACGCGGATCACCGCGCGGGTCAGCGTCACCTCGAACGGGTCGCCGCCGCCGCGGCGGATCATCAGCTTGATGTTCGAGTTGACGGGGCCGCGCATCTTCTCGACGGCTTCCTGCAGCGTCAGGCCGAGCACGGGTTCGTTGTCGATATGCGTGACGAAGTCGCCGGGGCGCAGCCCGGCGCGCGCCGCCGGCGTCTCGTCGATGGGGGAGACGACCTTGACGAAGCCGTTCTCCATCGTGACCTCGATGCCGAGGCCGCCGAACTCGCCGCGGGTCTGCACCTGCATGTCGCGGAAGCTCTTCGGCGGCATGTAGCTCGAGTGCGGGTCGAGCGAGGTCAGCATGCCGTTGATCGCGTCCTCGATCAGCTTGCGATCCTCGGTGCCCTCGACGTAGTCGGTGCGCACGCGCTCGAAGATCTCGCCGAAGAGGTTCAGCAGGCGATAGGTCTCGGAGGAATTGGACTGGGCCGGCGCGGCCTGCGGCAGCGCCAGGAAGGCGAGCGCGCCGATCGCGGCCGCCATGCGTCGAATGCTCATCCGCCAACCTTTCCGTTAGGCAACGCGACCCAGGGAGCCGGGTCGACCGGCTGCCCGTTGCGCCTCAACTCGACATAGACCACCGGCCGCGCCGCGCCAGCGCCGGGCGCCTGGCCCACCGGCTCGCCGGCGCGCACCGGCTGGCCGGGCGCGACGTCGAGCCTGCCGAAGCCGGTCACGAACCAATGGTACCCATCGCCGCTGTCGACGATCAAGATGACCCCGTAGCCGCGGAACGGCCCGGCATAGGCGACCGTGCCGTGCCAGGGCGACACGATCGTCGCCTCGGGCACGGCCTCGAAGGCCATGCCGCGGCTGGCTGTCCCGCCCGCGTCGGCCTGCCCCCAGTTCGCCACCAGCCTGCCCTGGGCGGGGGGACGGGCGCGCCCGCGGGCCTCGGCGAAGGGTCGCGCCTCTGCGCTCGCCTGCCGCGCGCGCTCGCCCGCCTCGCGCTCCTGGTCAGCCGCCGCGGCCGCCGCGGCGCGCGCGCGCTCCTCCTCGGCCCGCCGCGCGGCGAGGCGCTCGAGCAGCTCGCGCAGGCCGCCCATCTCGCGGCCGAGCATCTCCAGCCGCATCGCCACCGACATGCGCTCGGCGTCGAGCGCCGCCATCAGCCGGCCGCGGCGCGCGATCATCTCCTCCAGCCGCGCGCGCCCGGCCTCCTCGGCGGCGAGGGCTGCGGCGAGCGCCTCCTCCTCCCCGGCGAGGGCCGCGCGCGCGGCGCGATGGTCGTCGAGCGCGACGGCGACGGCGCGCGCATGCGCGTCCACCGCCGGCACGGCATGGGCGAGCAGCCGGCCCGCGCGCAGCGCGTCGACCGGCGCCTCGGCCCGCAGCAGCAGCGCCTCGCGCGGCGTGCGCGCCAGGCGCTCGAGCGCGGCGGCGAGGCGCGCCAGCCTGGCGCGCGCGGCCTCGGCCTCGCCGGCCAGCTCCGCCTCCAGCGGAACGAGCGCGGCGCGGCGCGCGCGCGCGGCCTCGACGCGCGTGGCCGCGCGGGCCTGCGCCTCGACGGCCGCGACGGCCTCCTCCTGCAGCGCCGCGAGCTCGCGCTGCAGCGCGTCGCGGTCCTGCTGGAGCAGGCGCTCGCGATGGCGCTGCTCGTCGGCCTGTCGCTCGAGCCGGCGCAGGCGCGTCTCCGGGGATT
>CANMWW010000027.1 GCA_947500965.1 Alphaproteobacteria bacterium | reverse complement strand
GGCACCATGGTACAACGATTGCAACGATTCGCGCGCCGGCATCCGGCCGGCATCGCGGCATCGCCGCCAGCGCAGCAAGGAGCCCGACGCATGACCAGAGCATCCGCCTCGTCCCTCGACCGCCGCGGCGTCCTCGCGCTCGCCGGCGCGTCCGCGCTTGCCGCCGCCGCCGCGCCGCACGCCGCGCGCGGGCAGGCGCCGCTGCGCCGCGTGAAGATCGCCGTCGGCACGACGAACCTGAACCTCGCCTATCCCTGGCTCACGCTGCCGCTGGCGCTGAACTACTGGCGCGAGGAAGGCTACGACGTCGAGGTGCTGCCCGTCGGCGCCTCGCTGCAGGCGCTGCAGCAGATGGTCGCCGGCAACGTCGACTTCGCGCAGCTGAACTCGAGCGTGGTCATCCAGGCCAATGTCGTGAACGACCTGCCCGTGCGCGTGGTCATGAACAACGGCGTCATCGACTGGTCGCTGTCCGTGCTCGAAGACGGCCCGATCCGCGGCGTCCGCGACCTCAAGGGCAAGGCGATCGGCGTGTTCAGCCTCGCCACCGGCGGCATCGCCTTCATGCGCTCCTACCTCAGGGCGAACGGGATGAACCCCGACAGCGACGTGCAGCTCATCCCCGTCGGGCTGGGCGCGCCTCCGATCGAGGCAATGCGCACGAATCGCGTGCATGGGCTGCTGTTCTGGGCGTCGGCGCAGGCCGGGTTCGAGAACGCCGGGCTCAAGCTGCGCCACCTGCGCGCCGACGACTGGACCACCTATCCGGACTTCACCTTCTCCACGATGCAGAAGACGGTGCAGGCCGATCCCGCGATGGTCGAGGCGATCGCGCGCGGCGCGGCGAAGGCCACGGAGTTCGTCATGGCGAGCCCCGACTGCCAGCGCCGCATCCACTGGGCGAAGTGGCCGACCACGCGCCCCACGGGCGCGGACGACGCGACGCTCGCGCGCTGGGACCTCAACAACCTCAATGCGCAGCTCGACTCGATGCGCGCCGCGCATGCGCTCAACGGCGGCAAGCTCTGGGGCCGCGCCACGCCCGAGGCCTATGGCCGGATCCAGGACTTCATGAAGGAGGCGGGGCTGATCACGAAGACGATCGACCCGCGGACCTACATGGTCGGCATCCCCGACTTCTACGAGCGCATCAACCGCTTCGACGGCGCCGCGATCCGCGCCGCGGCCACGTCCTGCGCCGCGGGATGACCCTCGGCCAGGCCGCGAGGCTGATCGACGCGCGCGGCATCGACAAGACCTACGCGACGCAGGCCGGCGACGACGTCGTCGCGCTCGCGCGCGTGTCCTTCGACGTCGCGCGCGGCGAGTTCGTGACCGTCGTCGGCCCGAGCGGCTGCGGCAAGAGCACGCTGCTCAAGATCCTCGCCGGGATCCTGCGGCGCAGCTCGGGCGAGCTGACGCTCGGCGGCAGGCCGGTGGACGGGCCGTCGCGCGACATCGGCGTGGTCTTCCAGGCGCCGGTGCTGCTGCCCTGGCGCACGGTGATGCAGAACGTGCTGCTGCCGATCGACATCCAGCGCCAGCCGCGCCGCGCCCACGAGGAGCGCGCACGGGCGCTGGTGCGCATGGTCGGGCTCGACGGCTTCGAGGACAAGTACCCGGGCGAGCTCTCCGGCGGCATGCAGCAGCGCGTCGGCATCGCGCGCGCGCTCGTGCACGACCCCAGCCTGCTGCTGATGGACGAGCCCTTCGGCGCGCTCGACGCGATGACGCGCGAGTCCATGAACCTCGAGCTGCTGCGCATCTGGGGCGAGAGCCGCAAGACCGTCATGCTCGTGACGCACAGCATCCCCGAGGCCGTGTTCCTCGCCGACCGCGTCATCGTCATGTCGCCGCGCCCCGGCCGGATCAGCGAGATCATCGATGTCGACCTCCCGCGCCCGCGCAGCCTCGAGATGATCAATTCCGCCCCGTTCGGCGTGCATGTCGCCGCCATACGCCGCCACTTCCAGTCGCTCGGGGCGCTCGACGCATGAGCGCGCGCGGCAGCACGACCAGGCGGACGGAGATCGGCCTCTCCATCCTGCTCTTCATCGCCTTCGTCGGCGGCTGGGAGGCGGCGGTGCGCGTCTTCGCCGTGCCCGCGATCGTCGTGCCGGCGCCCAGCGCCGTCATGCGCGCGCTCGTGGCCGGGCTCGCGAGCGGCGAGCTGGTGACGCATTTCTGGGTGACCTTCGCGGAGGTGATCCTCGGCTTCGTCGCGGGCGCGGGCTGCGGCTTCGCCATCGGCGTGATGGTCGGGCTGTTCCCGCTGCTGGAGCGCACGGTCTATCCCTACGTGGTCGCCTTCCAGACCCTGCCGAAGGTCGCGATCGCGCCGATCATCGTCATCTGGTTCGGCTACGGCATGACCTCGAAGGTCGTCATCACCGCGACGATCGCCTTCTTCCCCGTCCTCGCGAACACGATCGTCGGGCTGCGCGCCGTGCCGCGCGAGCAGGTCGAGCTGATGGTCGCCTTCACCGCCTCGCGCTGGCAGGTCTTCATGATGGCGCGGCTGCCGCAGGCGCTGCCCTATGTCTTCGTCGGGCTCGACATCGCCATCGTGCTCTCCGTCATCGGCGCGATCGTCGGCGAGTTCGTCGGCGCGCAGGCCGGGCTCGGCTACCTGATCCTGCAGCGCAACTTCCACATGGACATGGCGGGCGTCTTCGCGATCCTCATCATCCTGTCGCTGATGGGCATCGGGCTTCACCTGCTGGTCAACGCGATCCAGCGGCGCGTCGTGTTCTGGATCGACGGCGCGCACGACAAGGTCATGGGCGCCTGAGCGCGGGCGCCGGCTTCGAGGGGAAGGGGAATGCGATGAGCGAGGACATGCCGAGGGCAGCCACGGCCGAGGAGATGCCCATCCTCGACCTCTCGCCGCTGGTCGCGGGCCAGCCGATCGACGCGCTGGCGCGCGAACTGCGCCGCGCCTGCGAGACGACCGGCTTCTTCTACGTCGCGAACCACGGCGTCCCCCGGAAGGTCGTCGACGACGTCTTCGACGCGACCCGCCGCTACTTCGACCTGCCGCTCGAGGAGCGGCTGAAGCTGAAGATCGACGACCGGTTCCGGCGCGGCTTCATGCCGGAGGGCATCAACCAGCATCCCGGATACGCGCCCGACATCAAGGAGAGCTACGAGTTCGCGCTCGACCTGCCGCTCGACGATCCCGCGGTCGTCGCCGGGCTGCCGCTGCACGGGCCCAATCGCTGGCCGGCCGAGCATCCCTGGCTGCGCGCCGCGGCGGAGGCGTATTTCGCGGAGACCATGGCGCTGGGCAAGCGGCTGCTACGCGTCTTCGCGCTCAGCCTCGGCATGCCGGAGGCGTTCTTCCTGCAGTACACCCGCAAGCCGATGGTGCAGACGCGGCTCTTCCACTACCGGCCCGCGCCCGCCGACGCGCTCGACAGGAAGGCCTTCGGCGTCGCGCCGCACAGCGACTACGGCATGATCACGCTGCTGACCCAGGACCCGATCGGGGGCCTCGAGCTGCGCAAGCGCGACGGCGAATGGGTGCGCGCGCCCTGGGTCGACGGCACCTTCGTCGTCAACCTCGGCGACATGTTCAAGGTGTGGACCAACGACGTCTACGTGTCGAACCTGCACCGGGTCGTGAACCGGCTGGGCAGGGAGCGCTACTCGATCCCGACCTTCTTCAACCTCGACTATGACGCGCCGGTCCACTGCCTGCCGACCTGCCAGTCGCCGGAGAACCCGCCGCGCTACCAGCCGATCAGGTCCGGCGACTACCTCGTGCAGCGCTTCCGCGACGTGCAGAAGTTCGGCAAGCCGGTCGCGCAGCTCGAGGCGGAGGCGGCGGCGCGCGCGTCGTGAGCGCCGCCGCGCCGCTCACTTGTACGGATCCGCCGCGTCGCGCAGGCCGTCGCCCAGGAAGTTGAAGGCGAGGACGGTCACGATGACCGGGACGATGGGCAGCAGCAGCCAGGGATAGAGCGCCACGGCGTTGATGTTCTGCGCCTCGGTCAGCAGCACGCCCCAGGACGTCACCGGCGGGCGCAGCCCGAGGCCGAGGAAGGACAGCGCCGTCTCCGCGAGGATCATCTCCGGGATGTGCAGCGTCGCCACCGCGATCAGGTGGCTCATGAAGCTCGGCAGCAGGTGCCTGCCGATGATGCGCCGCGGGCTCGCGCCCATGAGCACGGCGGCGGTGCAGAAATCCTCCTCGCGCAGCGCCAGCAGCTTGGCGCGCACGGCGCGCGCGAGGCCGGTCCAGTCGATCAGGCCGACGATCAGCGTGATCCCGAAATAGACCCAGATCGGCGGCAGCCAGATCGGCAGCGCCGCCGAGAGCGCCATGAACAGCGGCAGCTTGGGGAAGGAGCGGATGACCTCGATCACGCGCGTGATCGAGGCGTCGATCCAGCCGCCGTAGTAGCCCGCGAGGCCGCCGAGCACGATGCCGAGCAGGAAGCTGATCGCCACGCCGACGACGCCGATGGTCAGCGAGATGCGCGCGCCATGGACGATCCGGCTCAGCATGTCGCGCCCGAGGCGGTCGGTGCCGAGCCAGAAGAAATGGCCGCCCTCGGCCGGGCAGACCAGGTGGGTCGAGGCCGGGACGAGGCCCCAGAAATGGTACGGGTCGCCCTCGCAGAGGAAGCGCAGTCGGTGCACCTTCGCGGGGTTGGGCACGTAGACGCGCTTGAGCGTGTCCATGTCGAGCGTCTGGTCGTAGCCGAGCACGAAGGGCCCGATGAACCGGCCCTGGTTGAAGAACTGCACCGATTGCGGCGGGGCGTAGATGTGGTCGACATGGCGCGTGTTCGGCGCGTAGGGCGACAGGAACTCCGCGAAGATGGTCATGAAGTAGAGCGCGGCGAGCACGACGCCCGACACGACGGCGACGCGGTGGCGGCGCAGCTTCAGCCACACCATCCGCCACTGCGAGGACATGTAGTAGCGCTCGAGCTCCGGGCTGAGCCGGTCGCCCTCCTGCGGGTCGAAGGGCCGGTCGTCGACGCGATGGGGAAGGGGAGCGGTCATTTCTCGGACCCCGCGCCGAGCCGGATCCGCGGATCGAGCAGCGCGAGCGCGATGTCGGAGATCAGGATCCCGAGCACGACCAGCACCGCCTCGATCATCAGGAAGGAGCCGGCGAGGTACATGTCCTTGGACTGCAGCGCGCGCAGCAGCATCGGCCCGTTGGTTGGCAGCGACAGCACCACGCCGACGATGGCGGAGCCGGAGATCAGCTTCGGCAGGATCGAGCCGATGTCGGCGATGAACGGGTTGAGCGCCATGCGCAGCGGGTACTTGAACAGCAGGCGCCGCTCGGTGAGGCCCTTGGCGCGGCCGGTCACGACATAGGGCCGCTGCAGCTCGTCGAGCAGGTTGGCGCGCAGCTGGCGGATCATCTCCGCGGTCGAGGACAGGCCGATGATCACGATCGGGATCCAGATGTGCGAGAGCACCGAGCCCAGCTTCGCCCAGCTCATCGGCGCCTCGGCATGCTCCGGATGGTAGAGGCCGCCCACCGGCGTGCCGAACCAGGCGTTGGAGAAGTGCAGCACGACGAGCGCGATCAGGAAGCTCGGCGTCGCGAGGCCGATGAAGCCGACGAAGGTCAGTGCGTAGTCGCCGATCGAGTACTGGCGCACGGCCGAGTAGATCCCGATCGGGAAGGCGATCGCGTAGGTCAGCAGCGTCGCGGCGAAGGCGAGCAGGAAGCTCATCACCAGCTTCTCGCCGACCACCTGCGAGACCGGCAGGTTGTACTCGAAGGACCAGCCGAGGTCGCCGACCGCCAGCCCCGCGACCCAGTGCAGGTACTGCTCGAGCGGCGTGCGATCGAGCCCGAACTGCTCGCGCAGCATCGCGATGCGCTCGCCATCCGGCTTCTCGCCCTGCGCGAGGAGCTCCTCGACCATGGTCGAGAGGTAGTCGCCGGGCGGCAGCTGGATGATGAAGAACACGATGGCGCTGATCGCGAGCAGCGTGGGGACCATCACGAGCAGGCGGCGGGCGAGATATGCGATCATGGATGCCTCACTCGCGCCGCAGCGCGGCGGCCGCGCGCGGCTCGCCGAACCAGAAGGAGTCGGGGCGGTATATGCCGAAGAAGGCGCCGGGGTCCCAGTTGTAGACGCCGATGTCCGGCACGTTGCGCAGCCGGCGCGACACCACGACCGGCTGGCGCACGTTGGCGACCAGGCCGATGGTGAAGACCTGCTCGGCGTGGATCTCGAGGATGCGCTGCCAGACGCGCATGCGCTCGAGCTCGCTGGTCGACTTGCGCCAGGCGTGCTCCAGCAGCAGGAGCTCGCGCGCAGCCGGGTCGTCGACCGCCTCGCCCGAGCGGCCGGCGGTCTCCGCGTGCTGCCCCCATTTCGGCCATTGCAGCTGCTGCTGGCTCGTCGGCACGAACTCCTCGGGATTGGTCGAGGGGCCGGCGAGGCCGTTCTCGACGCCCGACCAGATCGTCATCACCGACTTGCCCGAGAAGACGCGGTTGCGGAAGTACTCGCGCTGCGACGGCTTGATGAAGAGCTTCACGCCGGCCTCGAGCCATGAGTCGTGGACGAGCTGGAGGACGTCCGTCTGCTCGGTATCCTCGCCGGCTGTCTCGACCGTGACCTCGAGCGGGCGGCCATCGGGCAGCATGCGCAGCCCGCGCGGCCGCTGGCGGCGCAGGCCGATCTCGTCGAGCAGGCGGTTGGCCTCCGCGAGGTCGAAGGGCGCCGCGCGCAGCTTCGGGTCGAAGAGGGCCGAGGAGGGCAGCACCGTGTTGTGGCCCTCGAGCGCGAGCCCGAAATAGACGACCTGGTTGATCTCGCGGCGGTTGATCGCCAGCGACAGCGCGCGGCGGAAGCGCGGGTCGCGGTTGAGCCTGCGCCACGCCGGGTCCTCGGCGTTGAGGTTGGGGTAGAGCGCCAGCTGCGCGCCCTTCGCCGTGTTCCACAGGCGGACGTCGAACTTGCCCTCGCGCGCGGCCTGGCGGAGGAAGGTGTAGTTGTTGAACGCGAGGCCGCGCGCCTGCAGGTCGGCCTCGCCCGCGTTGACCTTGAGCGGGATCAGCTTGGCGTCGGCGATCGCCATCGCGACGCGGTCGGCATAGGGAAGCTGCAACCCGTTGGCGTCGACGCGATGGAAGTACGGGTTGCGCTGGAACACGAAGCGCTCGGCCGGCGGCCGCGTCGCGAGCACCCAGGGCTCGAGCGTCGGCAGGTCCGGGTTGTCGTTGCGGTACATGTTGTCGAGGCGGTTGTGCAGCTGCGCCCAGCCGCGCATGCGCTCGGCGCGCACGCGTTCCTCGAGCCTGGCGCGGTCCGCGTAGCGCTCGTGGAACTGCCGCAGGTAGTGCGCGGGGCGGTAGATGTAGAGCGGGGAGGCGCCGGCCAGCGCGGGCAGGAACCCGGGATTCGGCCCGTCCCACTCGAAGCGCACGGTGCGCGCGTCGGGAAAGGAGACCTTCGGCGGCCTGCCCTCGACGAGCAGGACCTGCGGCGGCCCGGAGGGCGAGACCTGGCGGTTGCCCACGACGTCCTCCCACCAGTAGCGGAAGTCGTCGCTGGTGAAGGGATGGCCATCCGACCAGCGATGCCCGTCGCGCAGGCGCAGCGTGAAGACGCGGTCCTCGACGACGTCGACGCCGGCGAGGATGTCGGGCTCGAGCTCGAGGCTCGGGTTGTAGCCGACGAGCCGCGCATAGCCGTAGACGGCCATCATGCGCACGTCCTGGGAGCGGCCCATGATGACGCGCAGTTCGCCGCCATGGCGGCCCGGCTCGAAGCCGCCGCCGGGCGCATGGACCAGCGGGTCCCTGGGCAGCCTCCTGTCGACCGGCGGCAGGCGCCCGGCGGCGACCTCGGCGGCGAGCGACGGCGGATCGACGAAGGATTGCGCGCCGGCGAGGGCCGGCAGCACGAGCGCCGCGAGGGCGAGGGAACGCAGGAGCGCCTTCATGCCGCGCGACCCGAGAGGATGTCGGCCGCGGTGGCGCCACGCCGCGCGCGCACCCGGTGGCCGTCGCCGAGGTCGACGAGCCCCGCCTGCTCGGTGCCGTCGAGGCGGAAGGGCATCGGCCAGGCCGCGGGCACGGAGGCGCGACCCTCCATCAGCGCGCCGAGGTCGAGGCGTCGGTCGGGGTCGGGATCGGGCACGGCGGCGAGCAGCGCGCGCGTGTAGGGATGCACGGGTCGCCGGAACAGCGCCTCGCGCGGCGCGACCTCCACCAGCCTGCCGCGGCACATCACGGCGATGCGGTCGGCGATGTAGTCGACCACGGCGAGGTTGTGCGACACGAAGAGGTAGGTGAGGCCGAGCTGCTGCTTGAGGTCCTTGAGCAGGTTCAGGATCTGCGCCTGGATCGACACGTCGAGCGCGGAGACCGGCTCGTCGCAGAGCAGGATGTCGGGCTTGAGGGCGAGCGCGCGCGCGATGCCGATGCGCTGGCGCTGGCCGCCGGAGAAGGAATGCGGGTAGCGCCCCGCCCAGCGCGCGTCGAGGCCGACCAGCTTCATGAGCTCGGCGATCATCTCGCGCCGCCACGCCTCGTCGCCGATGCCGTGGATCACCAGCGGCTCGCCGATGCTCTCCGCCACGGTCATGCGCGGGTTGAGCGAGGAATACGGGTCCTGGAAGATGAACTGGATGCGGCGGCGGAACGAGAAGAGCTCCTCCGGCCCCATGGCATGGACGTCGCGCACGCGGCCGCGGTCGTTGAACAGCACCTTGCCGGAATCCGGAGAGAGCGCGCGCAGCACCATCTTCGAGACCGTGGTCTTGCCGCAGCCCGACTCGCCGACGAGGCCGAGGCACTCCCCGCGGCGCAGCTCGAAGCTGACGTCGTCGACGGCGAGGAAGCGCGTCTCGGTGCGCTTCTCGAAGAAGCCGCCCTTGCGCACGAGGAAGCTGCGCGTGAGGCCCTCCACGCGCAGCAGCGGCCCGGCCTCGTCGGCCCCGGCCGGCCATTCCTCGCGCGCGGCCAGCAGGTGGCCGGTCTCCGGCCTGATCTCGCGCAGCGGCGTCAGCCGCTCGTCCGGCTTCATGTCGAAGCGCGGCACCGCGCGCAGCAGCGCCTTCAGGTAGGGATGGCGCGGCCGGCGCAGCAGGTCGTCGCGCGTGCCCGACTCCATCACGCGCCCGCGATACATGACGACCACCTCGTCCGCCATGTTCGCGACGACGCCGAGGTCGTGGGTGATGAGCATCACCGCCATGCCGAGGCTCGCCTGCAGGTCCTTCAGCAGCTTCAGGATCTGCGCCTGGATCGTGACGTCGAGCGCGGTGGTGGGCTCGTCCGCGATGACCAGGGACGGACGGCAGATCAGCGCCATCGCGATCACCGCGCGCTGGCGCAGGCCGCCGGACAGCTCGAAGGGATAGCTGGCCGCCGCCTTGCGCGGGTCGGGGAAGCCGACGCGCGCGAGCATGTCCTCGACGCGCGCGGCGAGCTCGGCCGGCTGCAGCGCCTCGTGCAGCGCCAGCGCCTCGCCCACCTGGTCGCCCACGGTGTGCACGGGCGAGAGCGACGTCATCGGTTCCTGGAAGACGATGGAGATTCCCGCCGCGCGCAGCTTGCGCATCCGCTCGCCGCGCGGGTCGAGCCGGGCGATGTCGATCGAGCCGCCGGGCGCCTTCGGGTCGGCGAACAGGATGCGCCCCTGCGCGATGCGCGCGGTCTTCGGCAGGATGCCGAGGATCGCCTGGCTGACCACCGACTTGCCCGAGCCCGATTCGCCGACGATCGCCACGGTCGAGCCGGGCCGCACCCGGAAGCTGACGCCGTCGACGGCGCGCACCACGCTGTCGTGGACGCGGAACTCGATCGCGACGTCCTCGACGCGCAGCAGGTCTTCATTCATCGAAGACGATCCCGAGATGGCCGAGATTGGCCTGCGTCGCCTCGCTGACGTCGAGCCCCGCCTTGCGCGCCGCGTCGCTGGCGGCGCGGACGACGGCGACGAAGTCCTCCAGCGCCGAATCGACGCGGATCTTCCCCGACGGCCCCTTCGCGGTCAGCTGCATCCATCCCCCCGTGCGGTCCCCGCGGGTGGAATAATAGTCCAGTCGCATCGAACGGATCTCGTCCCATCTCAGGGCCGAGCGGCCGAGGCCGGAGACCGCGACGCCCTCGGGGCCAAGCTCGACCACGGCGAGCTGGCGCCCGAGCGTGCGCAGCGCGAACACCGCGAAGAGCAGCGCAAGCGGCAGCAGGACCCAGAGCGCCCCCGAGCCCGGCTGCACCATCGTCGCGGGGCCGAGGGTCAGGGCGAGGCCGAGGCCGGCGCGCGCGTAGTCGCCGCGCAGCGCGGAAGGCGGGTAGCGATGCGTGCTCATCCGAACAATGTCTCCGGGTGGCGGAAGCGCACGGCGCGGTGCGCCGCGAGGCGGGGCAAGATCGCCTCGACGAAGCGCCACGCGGCCTCGTCATGCGCGAGGTGGTGCGTGAGGAAGCCGACGGGCTCGGCCGGGTCGCAGCGCCCCTCGCGCCGCGCGGCGAAGGCGGCGGCGAGCGCGGCGAGCGCCGGCCCCTCGCCGACGAAGGCGCGCGTGCCCCAGTCCATGATGTCGACATGCGCGTTCACCACGCGCGTCGCGCCGCGCGGGCGCGGCTCGAGACCCGCCGAAAGCCCGGCATAGCCGGCCTGCGGCAGGGAAGCCGCCACGGCGGGGGCGATGCGGTTGTGCGGCGGCACCAGCGCGCGCATCCAGCCCCGCGCGCCGAAGACGCGGTCCATCGCCAGCATGCCGCGCGCGAGTTCGCCGAGCACGTAGGCCGCTGGCCGGTGAGCTCCGATCTCCGCCTTCGCGGCGCCCCCGGGCGCGTGGTGCATGTGGTCCCAGCCCTGCTGCCAGGCG
>CANMWW010000026.1 GCA_947500965.1 Alphaproteobacteria bacterium | reverse complement strand
TCCTCGACCATTGCCAGGTCGCGCATCTCTCGGCGGAGCCCGCGCATGCGCGGCTCTGCGCGGCCATCGGCAGGCGGCCGATCCTCGACCTGGGCATGCGGCTGGGCGAGGCCTCGGGCGCGGCGCTGGCCGTTGGCGTGGTGCGCGCGGCGGTGGAGTGCCATGCCGGCATGGCGAGCTTCGACGAGGCCGGGGTGAGCGGGCCGGCCTGAGCCCGCGCGCTCACTCGCCGGTGCTGAGCAGGCTGCCGCGGCGGCGCGCGCTGGCGACCGCGCCGAGGAAGATGGCGAAGCCCGCCGCGATGCAGGCGAGGTCGAGCGCCAGCGCCCCCAGCATCAGCTCCCAGCGGAAGGCGCCGTCGACCATCGCCGCGCGCATGCCCTCGAAGACATGCGTGGTCGGCAGGCACCAGGCCAGCGGCTGCAGCCAGCCAGGCAGCGTCGCGACCGGGTAGTAGACGCCGCTGAACGGGGCGAGGAGGAAGACCGAGGCCCAGGCGTAGCTCTCCGCCGCGAGGCCGAAGCGCAGCAGCAGCCCGCACAGCGCGAGGCCGATGGCCCAGCCGAAGACCAGCAGCAGCGACCAGAAGGCGAGCAGCGGCAGGCCGAGCCCGAAGACCGAGTAGCCGAAGAGCGGGATGGCGAGCAGCGCCGCCGGGACGACGCCGATCAGCGAGCGCAGGATCGACAGGCTCATCAGCGCGACCGCGAACTCCCACGGGCGCAGCGGGCTGACGAAGAGGTTGGCGAGGTTGCGCGACCACATCTCCTCGAGCATCGACAGCGTCATGCCGAACTGCCCGCGCACCAGCACGTCCCAGAGCAGCACGGCGCCGATGAAGACGCCGCCCGCCTGCGCGACCCAGGACGACTTGCCGGCCAGGAACTCCGTCATGAAGCCCCAGATCATGACCTGCAGGACGGGCCAGTAGACGAGGTCGAAGAGACGGGTCCAGGAGCCACGCCACAGGAAGAAGTGGCGCAGCATGATGGCGCCCACGCGCCGCGCGGTGCCGCTCATGGCGCGGCGCCCGCCGCGTCGGCGCCGCGGCCGGCGCGCGCGACGTCTAGGAAGACCTGCTCCATGCTCTCGCGGCCGAAGCGCGCGCGCAGCGCCGCGGGCGTGCCGCGGTCGACGATCCGGCCCTCGCGCATCATCAGCACCTCGTCGCAGAGCCGCTCGACCTCGGCCATGTTGTGCGAGGCGAGCAGGATCGCGGCCCCGGTCCGCCGCCTGTAGGCCTCCAGGTAGGCGCGGATCCAGTCGCCGGTGTCCGGGTCGAGGCTCGCGGTCGGCTCGTCGAGCAGCAGCAGCTCGGGGTCGTTCACCAGCGCCTTGGCGAGCGCCATGCGCGTCTTCTGCCCCGCGGAGAGCGAGCCCGCGCGCTGGTCGAGGAAGCGGCGCAGGTGGAGGTCGGAGGCGAGCGCGGCGATCCTGTCGCCCGCGTCGCGCACGCCGTAGAGCGCGGCGAAGACGCGCAGGTTCTCGCGCACCGTCAGGCGCGCCGGGAAGTCGACATAGGGCGAGGAGAAGTTCATCCGCGGCAGCACGCGGTGCCGGTGCCGGACCATGTCCTCGCCCATCACGCGGATGCGGCCCGCCGTCGGCAGGACGAGGCCGAGCAGCATGCCGATGGTCGTGGTCTTGCCGGCCCCGTTGCCCCCGAGCAGGCCGAGGACCGCCCCCCGCGGGAGGACGAAGTCGATACCGTCGACGGCGGTCGTGCGCGCGAAGGCCTTGCGCAGGCCCGAGACCTCGATCGCGGGCGAGGACCGTGCGTCGTCCATGGATTGTATCAGCATCAATACCTCCCGCGGTTTATAGTGCGCCTCCTCGCCGCGTGGCGAGTCCAAGGCCGGAGCCGACCGCGATGCCGCATTCGCGCCCTTTCGAGCTCGCCACCGTGGGCGGCGTCCGCCTCAGGACGCTGATCCTCGTGCGCTGGATCGCGATCGCCGGGCAGCTCGCCGGCGTCGTCGCCACGGAGGCCGGGCTCGGCCTCGACCTGCCGCTCGCGCCGCTGCTGACGGCGATCGGCGCCTCGGCCGTGCTCAACCTCGCCCTGTCGCTGTGGCGACCGATCCCGCGCCTCAACGAGGGCGCGACGACGGTGCTGCTGGCCTGGGACACGGTGCAGCTCGCCGTGCTGCTCTACTTCACCGGCGGCCTCGGCAACCCCTTCGCCCTGATGCTCCTCGCGCCGGTCTGCGTCGCCGCGACGGTGCTGTCGCGCGTCCATACCGCCGGGCTCTGCCTCCTCGCCGTGGCCGCCGCCAGCCTGCTGGCGCTGCGCGCCCTGCCGCTCGCCTGGGAGGGCGCCGCGATCGACTTCCATGGCGGCCACCTGTTCGGGACCTGGGCCGCGCTGGTGATCGGCAGCATCTTCTTCGCCGTCTACGCGGGCTGGATCGCGGCGGAGACGCGGCGCGCGACGCAGGCCCTGTCGGCCACGCAGGACGCGCTGGCGCGCGAGCAGCGCCTGGCCGCGGTCGGCGCGCTGGCCGCCGCGACCGCGCACGAGCTCGGCACGCCGCTCGGCACCATCCACCTCGTCGCGAACGAGCTCGCCGCCGAGGTCACGCCCGACGATCCGCTGGCCGAGGACGTTGCGCTGCTCGCCCGCGAGGTCGCGCGGTGCCGCGACATACTGAAGCAGCTCTCGGCCCGCACGGACCCCGAGGACGCGCATGCGCCGCTCGAGCGCATGACGCCGGCAGCCCTTGTGGAATCGGTGGTCCAGCGCTATCGGCGCCCCGGCGTCGAGGTCGCGATCGCGTCCTTCGGGGAGAGGATGCCTGTCCTTCCGGGCACGCCCGAGGTGCTGCACGGGCTTGCGAACGTGCTGCAGAATGCCATCCAATTCGCGCGCTCGAGGGTGGACGTCCGCATGACGGCCCTGCCCGATGCGCTGGAGATGACGATCGTCGATGACGGCCCAGGCTTTCCTTCCGCGATCCTCGACCACCTCGGGGAGCCCTACCTGTCGACACGGGCGAAGGACGGCAGCCACATGGGCCTGGGAATCTTCATCGCCATCACGCTGCTCGAGCGTTCCGGCGCGGTCCTCGACTTCGGCAATCGTGCCGATGGCGGGGCGCGCGTGCGCATCCGCTGGCCGCGTGCGCGGCTGGTGAAGGAAGGGGAGGACGAGGCATGAGCATGGAGACGCCGAGGACCGAGGACCTCATGATCATCGACGACGACGAGCCCTTCCGCGGCCGGCTCGGTCGCGCGATGGAGAAGCGCGGCTACGCCGTGCGGCTCGCCGGCAGCTTCCGCGAGGGGCTGGAGATGGCGGCGCTGCAGCCGCCGCGCTTCGCGGTCGTCGACCTCAGGCTCGGCGACGGGAACGGGCTCGACCTCGTCACCGAGATGCGCAAGGTCGCGCCCGCCGCGCGCATGGTCATCCTGACCGGCTACGGCAACATCGCCACCGCCGTCGCGGCGATGAAGACCGGCGCGATCGACTACCTGCCGAAGCCCTGCGAGGCGGATGCCGTCGACGCGGCGCTGCGCGGCGGGGATCGCGGTCTGCCGCCGCCGCCCGACCACCCGATGCCGGCCGACCGCGTGCGCTGGGAGCACATCCAGCGCGTGTTCGAGCAGTGCGACCGCAACGTCTCCGAGACCGCGCGCCGCCTGAACATGCATCGCCGCACGCTGCAGCGGATCCTGGCCAAGCACGCGCCGCGCGAGCAGTCCTGAGCGACCGCCCGCCCGCCGCGCGCGGGCGGGGCCTCAGTAGGCGTTCTTGTTGATGAAGCCGCGGAACGGCGTCAGCAGCAGGATCTTCAGGTCGAGCATCAGCGACCAGTTGTCGATGTAGTGCAGGTCGTGCTCGACGCGCGCGCGCATCTTCTCGGGCGTGTCGGTCTCGCCGCGCAGGCCGTTGATCTGCGCCCAGCCGGTGATCCCGGGCTTCACGCGGTGGCGGCTGAGGTAGTCGTCGATCACCTGCGCGAACTGCACGTTGTGGGCGACGGCGTGCGGCCGCGGCCCGACCAGCGACATGTCGCCCTTCAGGACGTTCAGCAGCTGCGGCAGCTCGTCGAGGCTGGTGCGGCGCAGGAAGGCGCCCAGCCGCGTTATGCGCGGGTCGTTGCGCGTGGCCTGCGGCACGCCCGGCTCCTCGACCGGGCGGTGGCGCATGGTGCGGAACTTGAACACCGTGAACTCGTTGTTCGCGAAGCCGTAGCGCTTCTGGCGGAACAGCACCGGCCCGGGGCTGTCGATGCGGATCGCCAGGGCGATCGCCGCGAGCAGCGGCGAGAAGGCCACCAGCGCGATCGTCGCGAGCACGCGGTCCTCGATCGCCTTCACCACCAGCGACCAGCCGGAGAGCGGGCGCTCCAGCGCCGCCAGCATCGGTATGCCGCCGAGCATGTGGAAGCCGACGGTGGGCAGCGCCCAGCCGACATGGTCGGGGCAGACCTTGACGTTCACCGGCACGGCCTTGAGCTTCTTGATCACCGCGACGAGCTCGTGCCCGGCATGCGGGCCGGCGACCACCACCTCGTCGAAGGTCCGCACCTGCGCGAGGCGCACGAGATCGTCGATCGTGCCGACGACCGGGTAGCCCTCCACCGAGGTGGCGCCGTCGACGGGGGCGTCGTCGAAGACGCCGGCGATCCGGTAGCGCCCGCCGCCCTGCTCGTGCAGGTGGCGGATCAGCCGCGCGCAGAGCGCGCCCGAGCCGATCAGCGCGACGTCGAGCGACAGCCTGCCGTCGCGCCGCCAGGTGTCGATGCGCAGCAGGAACAGGACGCGCACCACCAGGAGCAGGCCGAAGCTGATCGCGATCCAGCCGAGGACGAACGCGCGGCTGAAGGCCAGCGAGGTCTGGGTGAAGTAGGCGAGGGCGATCAGCGTCAGGACCACGACCGCCCACGCCATGGCGAGGCGGCCCACCTGCAGCGCCGGGCGCGAGAGCGTCTCGAAGTCGTAGACGCGGGCGAGGTGCATGACGTTGAGCGTCAGCACGCAGGCCACCGAGACGGCGATGACGTAGAGGTCGGGCAGCACCCAGGTGCCGTGGCGCGCCCAGTAGGCGATCCAGGCGGCGACCGCCACGGCGAGCGGATCGAGGGCGCGCACGACGCCGGTCGCGAGGGTGACGAGGTCGGCGGCGACGAGGCGGCGGGCCATGCGGGTCCGGCTTGCGGCGTTGGCGATGCCCGGGCGCGGAATCCCCGCCCGGCGCGGGTGCAGAGAACTAGCGCGACCGGCCGCGCGGCGCCATGGCTTCGCGGTGCCGGCGCGCGGGAGGCCGCCGGCCCGGCCGGGGGCGATCTGCGCGTCGCGGGGCCTGTCCATCGCCCCGACAACGGCGACGCCCTCTCCGTCCTTCCCTTGCATCGCCCGGCGGGCGAATATCCCCCCGAGGCGTTGACCAGATGAGCGAAGAAAGATCAGCCGGGCCAGTCCCCGCGGCGCCGGCCGCCCGCGCCGACCGCTGGATCCTGGCGGCCGCGGCCCTCGTCGTGGCCATCCTCGCCGCCGGCATGTTCGGGGCGTTCAGGATCGTCGAGGTCGAGCGCGAGCGCGACCAGCGCAGCCTCGCGCTGCGACTGGGCTCGACCGCCGACGCGCGCGCCAGCGCCGTGGGCGACTGGGCGATGCGCCAGGGCGAGGCCGCCAAGGGCCTGGCCGAGAACCAGACCATCCAGCTCTTCCTCACCGAACTCGCCATGGTCGGCGGCGATCGCGGCCAGGTGACCGACGAGGCGTCGCAGGTCACCTACGTGCGCAGCCTCCTCTCGGTGGCCGCGGACCGGCTCGGCTACGTGCCGCCGCGCACCGGCGTGGCCGTGAACGCCAACCTCCAGCGCGGCGCGAATGCCGGGATCGGCTTCACCGTCCTCGACGCGAGCCTGCGCCCGCTGGTCTCGACGGCCGAGCCGCCCGCGCTGGAGGGCCGCCTGCTGGCGCTCGCCGAGGCGGCGCTCAAGGGGCCGGTCTGCGACATGGTGCCGGGCCCCGGCGGCCGCGCGCTCTTCGTCGCCGCGGCGCCCGTGGCGGCGATCCAGGGAGAGACCGGCGCGCCGCCGGTCGGCGTGCTCTTCGGGCTGCGCGACGTCGAGCCCGAGCTCTTCCAGCTGCTCGACCGCCCGCGCATGGCCGAGCGCAGCGCCGAGACGCTGCTGCTGCGCCGCGCCGGCTCGGCCGTCGAGGTGATGTCGCCGATGCGCGACGGCACCCGCCCGTTCGAGCGCCGCATCGCCATGCAGCCAGCCGACGTCGCGGAGGTCTTCGCGGTCCAGTCCGGCACCGGCTTCGCCATCCTGCGCGACGTCTCCGACCGGGAGGTCGTGGTGGCCTCGCAGCTCGTGGCCGGCATGGCGGACTGGACGGTCGCGCTCAAGGTCTCGCGCGCCGAGGCGCTCGGCGAATCCGACTCGCGCCTGCGCCAGCTCCTGACGCTGCTCATCCTCGGCACCGGCGCGCTCGCCGCCGGCCTCGTCGCGGTGTGGCGCCACGGCGCCTCGCGCCGCGCCACCGCCGCCGCCCAGGTCGCGCAGGACATGGCGCGGCGCTTCGAGGCGCAGAGCGTCCTGCTGCGCCTCGTCACCGACAGCCAGCTCGCGCGCATCTTCATCGTCGCCGAGGGCGGCCGCGTGAGCTTCGCCAATCGCCGCCTCGCCGAGGACCTGGGCGAGGAGGGCGGTGCGCTCGAGGGCAAGCGCCTTGGCGCGATCTTCGGCCCGGCCGGCGCGCGGCACTACGAGGACGCGCTCAGGACCGTGCTGCAGAAGCGCAAGGCGCATGGCGTGGTCGAGCGCACGGAGACCGACGGCAGGCTCAAGGTCATCAACGCCGAGTACGTCCCGGTGAAGAACGAGGACGAGTCGGTGTCGATGCTCGTCGTCGAGGAGGACATCACCGAGGCGGTCGTCGAGCGCGAGGCGCGCGCGCGCAACCTGCAGGAGCTGGTCGAGGTGCTCGTGCGCCTGGTCGACCGCCGCGATCCCTACGCCGCGAACCACTCGAAGCGCGTGGCCGCGATCGCGCGCGAGATCGCGACCGAGCTCGACCTTCCCGACCAGCTGGTCGAGGCGACGGAGACCGCCGGGCGGCTGATGAACCTCGGCAAGGCGATGGTGCCGGAGGCGCTGCTGACCAAGACCGGCAGGCTCAGCGACGAGGAGCACGCCCAGGTGCGCGAGGCGTTGCGCCAGGGCATCGACATGCTCGCCAACATCGACTTCGGCGGCCCGGTCGTCGACACGCTGCGCCAGGCGCAGGAGCGCTGGGACGGCACCGGCCCGCGCGGCCTCGCCGGCGAGGCGATCCTGATGCCCGCGCGCATCATCGCGGTGGCCAACGCCTTCGTCGCGATGACGAGCGCGCGCGCGCATCGCAGCGCCGCCGACATCGACGAGGCGATGGCGGTGGTGCAGAAGGACGCCGGCCGGCTGGTCGACCGCAGGGTCGTGGCCGCGCTCGTCAACATCATCGAGAACCGCGGCGGCCGCACGCGCTTCGTGGCCTGAGGCCGCGCGCGATGCCGCTCGCCCGCCTCGCCGCGGCCCTGCGCGGGGCGCCGCGCGCCCGGCCGCGCGCGCCCGACGGCGTCGTCGCCTACGCGATCGGCGACGTGCATGGCCGCGCGGACAAGCTGCGCGAGCTCGAGCGGCTCGTATGCGCCGACGCGGCGCGCCGCGCGGCTGCGCGCCGGGTCGTCGTGCTGCTCGGCGACTATGTCGACCGCGGCCCGTCCTCGCGCGAGGTCCTCGATCACCTCTGCGCGCCGCCGCCCGACGGCGTGGAGCGCGTCTGCCTCGCCGGCAACCACGAATGGCTGATGCTGGCCTTCCTCGACGACCCCGGCGAGGCCGGGCCCTGGCTCGCCAATGGCGGCGCGGCGACGCTGGCGAGCTACGGCGTCCAGGGCGCGCATGGACTGCGCGGGGCCCCGGCCGGGGATATCCTGCGCGCGCGCGACGAGCTGCGCGCGGCGCTGCCCGCCGCCCACCTCGCCCTCCTGCGCGGGCTCGGCCGCATGCACCGCGAGGGCGACTACCTCTTCGCCCATGCCGGGATCCGGCCGGGCATCGCGCCGGGGGACCAGGTGGAGGACGACCTGCTCTGGATCCGGCAGCCCTTCCTGTCCTCGAATAGCGACCATGGCTGCGTCGTTGTCCACGGCCACAGCATCGTCCAGGAGCCCGAGATCCGCCCCAACCGCATCGCCATCGACACCGGCGCCTACGCCACCGGCGTCCTCACGGCGCTGGCCGTCGAGGGCGAGCGGGTCGAATTCCTGCGCACCGCGCCCTGACCGGCGCGCGGGCGCGCGCTTGACGTCCCGGCGGCCCCGGGATTTATCTCCGCCGCCCCGGCTCGAGGCCGGGCGGCCAACCCCGGAGCACAGGCCTCATGGCACTCGCGAAACGCATCCTCGTCACCGGCGGCGCCGGCTTCCTCGGCTCGCATCTCTGCGAGCGGCTGCTGGCCGACGGGCACGAGGTGCTCTGCGTCGACAACTACTTCACCGGCCGGCGCCAGAACGTCGCGCACCTGCTCGACGACCGGCGCTTCGAGCTGATGCGCCACGACGTGACGATGCCGCTGTTCGTCGAGGTGGACGAGATCTACAACCTCGCCTGCCCGGCCTCGCCGATCCACTACCAGTTCGACCCCGTGCAGACGACCAAGACCTCGGTGCACGGCGCGATCAACATGCTGGGCCTCGCCAAGCGCGTGAAGGCGAAGATCTTCCAGGCCTCCACCTCGGAGGTCTATGGCGACCCGGAGATCCACCCGCAGCCGGAGAGCTATCGCGGCGCGGTCAACCCGATCGGCCCGCGCGCCTGCTACGACGAGGGCAAGCGCTGCGCCGAGACGCTGTTCTTCGACTACCACCGCCAGCACAGGCTGCGCATCAAGGTGGCGCGCATCTTCAACACCTACGGCCCGCGCATGCATCCCAACGACGGGCGCGTGGTCTCCAACTTCGTCGTCCAGGCGCTCAAGGGCGAGCCGATCACGATCTACGGCGACGGCCAGCAGACGCGGTCGTTCTGCTACGCCGACGACCTGGTCGAGGGCTTCGTGCGGCTGATGAACACGCCCGACGAGGTCACGGGGCCGATGAACCTCGGCAATCCCGGCGAGTTCACGATCCGCGAGCTGGCGGAGAAGGTGATCGAGCTCACCGGCTCGAAGTCGAAGATGGTGCGCAAGCCGCTGCCCGCGGATGACCCGATGCAGCGCAAGCCCGACATCTCCTTCGCGCGCAAGACGATCGGCTGGGAGCCGCGCATCCAGCTCGAGGCCGGCCTGCGCCGCACCATCGCCTATTTCGAGCAGCTGCTCCGCGCCGAGCTGCCCGCCCGCCGGCCCGTCAGGGCGAAAGCCAGCGGTCGAGCTGCGCCGCGACGCGCCGCCGCCAGGCGTCCCAGGTGAAGTCCAGCGCCCGCCGGCGCGCGGCGGGCGGTAGGCGATCTGCATCGCGCCACGAGGGGACGATACGGCGAGCCTGATGGTTCTCCGAATTTCCTGCGGCGAACCATTGCGACCGCATGCGGCGAATGCCTATCATATCGCCGCATTTCGTGCGGAGAAACACGATGCATGTCTGGCAGCACGAAGACTGGCCCCGCCTGCGCTTCGACGCCACGGCGGTGCTCGCGCCGCTGGGCGTGGCCCGGCACCGGCAGGGCCGCCTGCTTGGCGCGATGCACCGGCTCGGCTTCGATCTCCGTCGCGAGGCCGAATGGCAGGCGACGGTCGAGGACGTGATCCGGACGTCGGAGATCGAAGGGGAGAAGCTCGATCTCGCGAGCGTCCGGTCCTCCGTGGCGCGCCATCTCGGCCTGCCCGATGCCGGGCTCGCCGCACCCGACCGCAAGGTCGAGGGCGTGGTCGAGATGATGCTCGACGCGATGCGCAACCACGCGAAGCCCCTCACCGCGCGACGGCTCCAGGGGTGGCACGCGGCGCTCTTCCCGACCGGCCATTCGGGCCTGCGCAGGATCACGACCGGCAGGTGGCGCACCGACAGGGACGGCCCCATGCAGGTGGTCTCCGGCCCCGGGGGTCGGCAGAGGGTCCACTACGAGGCGCCGCCGGCGATGTCTCTGGGCGACGAGATGCGCCGCTTCCTCGCCTGGTTCAATGACCCGCCGGAGATGGACGGCTTGCTGCGGAGCGCCATCGCGCATTTCTGGTTCGTCACCATCCATCCGTTCGACGACGGCAACGGACGGATCGCGCGCGCCATCGCCGACCTCGCGCTTGCGCAGATGGAGGGCAGCGGCCAGCGCTTCTACAGCGTCTCCGCGCAGATCCGCGCGGAGCGCAGCCGGTACTACGAGGTCCTGGAGCGCACGCAGAAGGGCGAGCTCGACATCACCGAATGGCTGACCTGGTTCATGGCCTGCTTCACCCGCGCCGTGGACGCCGCCGAGGGCAAGAGCCAGGCTGTCCTTCGCAAGGCGGAGTTCTGGCAGGGCTTCGCCGCGGAGCCGCTTTCCGCGCGCCAGAAGACCATCCTCAACCGGTTCCTCGACGGCTTCGAGGGCAATCTCACCGCGCGCAAGTGGGCGTCGCTCGGAAAATGCTCCGTCGACACCGCCCAGCGCGACATCAACGACCTGCTGGAACGCGGGCTGCTCGTGCGCAACCCCGGCGGCAGTCGACGGACCAGCTACACGGTCCACGGCTTCGGGGCGCAGCCGTCCGGCGACGAGATCGCGTGAGCTCGGCGGACCTTCGCGGCCGTCCCCGGGCCCGCTGCGCCTTCAGGGCGAAAGCCAGCGGTCGAGCTGCGCCGCGACGCGCTTCCGGTAGGCGTCCCAGGTGAAGTCCAGCGCCCGCCGGCGCGCGGCCTCGGACATGGAGGCGCGCAGGTCGGGGTCGCGCTGCAGCCGCTCGACGCGGTCGACGATCGCGTCGACGTCGCGGATCGGCACGACATAGCCCTCCTGGCCGTCGCGGACGACCGAGCCCGCGTTGGGCGTGGTGA
>CANMWW010000025.1 GCA_947500965.1 Alphaproteobacteria bacterium | reverse complement strand
GGTAGCCCGCGCGCGCGTTCAGCCCCTCGAGCCGCGCGCCGAGGATCTCGGCACCGCCGGTCGAGGGACGCAGCAGCCCGGCCGCGACGTTCAGAAGGGTCGACTTGCCGCAGCCCGTCGGCCCGACGATGGCCACGAACTCGCCCGGCGCGACCGAGAGGTCGGTGCGCGCGACGGCGTCGTAGGTGCCGCCGCCATCGACGACGAAGGAGATGGAGACGCCGCGCAGCGCGACCGCCGGCGCGTCCCCGGGGGGAATGCTCATGCCCCGATCCATAGCACCGGCGCGCGGCGGCTGTGGAGGGGCAGGCGGGAAGAAGGGCGCCGCGCGGGACCTGAGCCCCGCGCGGGCCGTCCGCCCCTTCCCGCGCCGCGGCGCCGGAAGGGGCAAGGCCTCACTTGAAGTCCTTGAGGATGCGCTCGGCCTCGCGCTGCGCGTCCTTGAGCGCGGCCTCGGCCGGTCGGGAGCCCGTCATGGCCGCCTGCAGCGCGTCGTTGAAGACCTTGGTCACGCGCTGGTTCTCGTGGGTCGTGAGCTCGGGCACGGCCTCCTTGAGCTGGTCGCGCGCCACGATCGCCTGCGGGAAGCCGGCCGTGTAGGCCTTGAGCGTCGGCGTGTCGTAGGCGGCCGCCGAGGTGGCGACGTAGCCGGTCTTCACCGACCAGTCGGCGGCGCGCTCCGGCGTGGTCATCCACTTCACGAACCTGAACGCCGCCTCCTGCTTGGCGCGCGGCGCGCCCTTGAAGATGTAGAAGTTGCCGCCGCCCGTCGGCGCGCCGTTCTGCCTGAGGCCCGGCAGGAAGGCGACGCCGAAGTCGAACTTCGCGTTCGACCTGACGTTGGTGAGGTTGCCGGTGGTGTGCCAGATCATCGAGGCCTTGCCGTCGATGAAGTCGCGCGGCGTCGCGCCCCACGAGATCAGGCCGCGCGGCTGCGTGCCGTCGACGCGCGAGAGGTCGTGCCAGGCCTGCACCGCCTCGATCACCTTCGGGTCGTCGAAGGAGACCTTGTTGCCGTCGGCGTTGGTGAGCCGCGCGCCGTTGCCGGTGGTCATGCCCGTGAAGAGCCACGCCGTGTTGCCGTCGGAGGGGATCTGGATGCCCCACTGCGTGACGGCGCCAGACGCGTCCTTCTTCGTCAGCTTCTTCGCCATCTCGCGCATCTCGGCCCAGTTGCGCGGCCCCTTGTCGGGGTCGAGCCCGGCGGCCTTGAAGTGCTCCTTGTTCCAGTAGAGGACCGGCGTCGAGCGCTGGAAGGGGATCGCGTAGGTCTTCCCCTTGAGCTTCGCGTTCTCCATGAACGCCGGGTAGAAGGTCGCGAGCCACGCCTTGTCGTCGGCGGTCCGGGCGAAGTCCTCGATCGGGACGATCACGCCCTCGTCCTCGAGCAGGAAGAGGTCGGCGGCGAGCAGGATCGCGGTCTCGGGCACGTCGCCGCCCTTGATGGCGGTCAGCACCTTGGCGACGGTCTGCTGGTAGTCGCCGGCGTAGATCGGCTTGATCCTGATCCCCGGGTTCTCCTTCTCGAAGCCCGCGGCGTATTCGTCGATGATCTTGGTCACCGGGCCGCCGACGGCGACCGGGAAGTACATCCTCACCTCGACGTCCTGCGCCGAGGCCGTGCCCGCCGCCATCGCGACGCCCAGCGCGGCGCCCATAGCAGTCCTGCGTCCAATACCCGTCATGTTTCGATCTCCCCTTCCTTGGACCGTCGCGCGGCCCTGATACCCCGGGGCGCAACCAGCTGGCTGACGCCCGGCGACACAGACTAGCTATTCGGCCGTTCGCGACAATACGAAGACATTGTCATGTCGGGCGCGTTCCTGGCCACCGGGTGGCCCCGCTGGCCCGGCGTTCCTTGACCGCCTCGAACATGACGGCCTAGCCTTCTCCTTGACTGGCTTTTCGCGACAGGCCGTCCCATCCCGCACCGCAATAACGACAGGGAGTTCCCCATGCAGACCATCTCCCGCCGCCGCCTCGCGCGCGGCGCCGCCGCCGGCCTCGCCGCGGCCGCCATCGCCCGCCCCGCCGCCGCCCAGGCGCGCTGGAAGTGGGACCTGCCGGCCGGCTACCCGGCGACCAACTTCCACTCCGTCAACCTCGTCCAGTTCGCGAAGGACGTGAAGGACGCGACGGCCGGCAAGCTGGAGATCACGGTCCATGCCGGCGCCTCGCTGTTCAAGGTGCCGGAGATCATGCGCGCGGTGCAGACGAACCAGGCGCAGATGGGCGAGCTGCTGATGGTCGTCCTCGAGAACGAGGACGCGCTCTTCGGCGCCGACAACGTGCCCTTCCTCGCGACCTCCTTCGCGCAGGCCCGGCGCTTCGCCGCCGTGCAGAAGCCGCTGGTCGAGAAGCGCCTGGGCGCGCGCGGCGTGCGCATGCTGTTCTCCGTGCCCTGGCCGGCCCAGGGCTTCTACAGCCCGAAGGCGCTCAACGCGCCGGAGGACCTGCGCGGCCTGTCCTTCCGCTCCTACGGCGCCTCGGCCGGCCGCTTCGCCGAGATGGCGGGCATGCGCGTCACCACGATCCAGGCCGCCGAGCTCGTGCAGGCGCTCGCCTCGGGCCGCGTCAACTCGATGATCTCCTCGGGCTCGACGGGCTACGATTCCAAGATCTGGGAGCACGTGAAGTTCTTCTACGACGTGCAGGCCTGGCTGCCGAAGAACATGATCATGGTGAACCAGCGCGCCTGGGCCTCGCTCGACGACGCGACGCGCGCGGCGGTGTCCAGGGCCGCCGAGGTCGCCGAGGCGCGCGGCTGGGCCGAGTCCGAGCGCCTCGCCAACTTCTACCTCGACGAGTTCCGCAAGAACGGCATGACGGTCGAGGCGCCCTCCGCGGCGCTGAAGGCCGGCTTCCAGCGCTGGGGCGAGGAGCTGACCAAGGACTGGCTCGGCCGCGCCGGCGCCGACGGGCAGGCCCTCCTGGCCGCCTACAAGGCCGCCGGCTGAACGGACGGGGCCGGCGCTTCCCCCCGGGGAGGCGCCGGCCGCGCGCCAGGACGAGGTCAGGATGCGCAGGTTCCTCGACGGCCTCTACGCGGCGAGCGGCTGGGCCGCGGGCGCCGGCATGGTCGCGATCCTCGTCGTGACGCTGCTGCAGGTCGTCGGCGGCTTCACGGACCTCCATGTCCGCGGCACGGACGCCTATGCCGGCTACGCGATGGCGGCGTCGTCCTTCCTCGCGCTGGCCAGCACGCTCAGGCGCGGGGAGCACATCCGCGTCACCCTCGTCATCCAGCGCTTCGAGGGCGCGGCGCGCCGCTGGATCGAGTTCTGGTGCCTCGGCGTGGCGGTGCTGCTCTCCGCCTTCTTCGCCTGGTACGCCTGGGACATGGTCTACTGGTCCTGGGAGTTCGACGCGCGCTCCGACGCGATGGACGCCTCGCCGCTCTGGATCCCGCAGGGCGCCATGGCGATCGGCGTGACGGTGCTCGCCATCGCCTTCGTCGACGAGCTGGTGCAGGTGGCCCGCGGCCGCGATCCCGCGCGCAGCGACCTTTCCGCCGAAATGCAGCACACCGAGTAGGACGGGCGCGCCATGGCCAACCTCGAGATCGCGGGCCTGCTCATCCTGCTGATGTTCGCCATCCTCGGCTCCGGCGTGTGGATCGGCCTCGCGCTGCTGGGCACCGGCTGGATCGCGATGGAGCTCTTCACCAGCCGCCCGGTCGGGCCGGCGATGGTGACGACGATCTGGGGCGCCTCGTCCTCGTGGACGCTGACGGCGCTGCCGATGTTCATCTGGATGGGCGAGATCCTGTTCCGCACGCGGCTGTCGCAGGACCTCTTCCGCGGCCTCGCGCCCTGGATGCAGCGCCTGCCCGGGCGGCTGCTCCACACCAACGTCATCGGCTGCACGATCTTCGCCGCGATCTCGGGCTCCTCGGCCGCCACCTGCGCGACGATCGGCAAGATGTCGATCCCGGAGCTGCGGCGGCGCGGCTACCCGGAGGGCATGATCGTCGGCTCGCTCGCCGGATCGGGCACGCTCGGCCTTCTGATCCCGCCCTCGCTGATCATGATCGTCTACGGCGTGCAGACGAACACCTCGATCGCGCAGCTCTTCATCGCCGGCGTCATCCCCGGCCTCGCCCTCGCGGGGCTGTTCATGGCCTGGGTCGTCCTCTGGTCGATGGCCAACAAGGACCGGATCCCGGCGGCCGACATGCGCATGACGCTCGTGGAGAAGATCCACGCGGCGCGCTTCCTCCTGCCCTCGGTCGGGCTGATCGTGCTCGTGCTCGGCTCGATCTACGCCGGCTTCGCGACCGCGACCGAGGCCGCCGCCGTCGGCGTGGCGGGCGCGCTGCTGGTCGCGACGCTGCAGGGCGACATGAACCGGAAGGTCTTCGTGGAGAGCCTGATGGGCGCCACGCGCCTGTCCTGCATGATCGCCTTCATCCTCGCCGGCGCGGCCTTCCTCACCCTCGCCATGGGCTTCACCGGCCTGCCGCGCGCGCTCGCCGAGTGGATCGACGCGCTCGACCTCGGGCCGGGCATGCTGATCCTGATCCTCACGGTGTTCTACGCCGTGCTCGGCTGCTTCCTCGACGGCATCTCGATGGTCGTGCTGACCATGGCGGTGGTGATGCCGACGATCGAGCGCGCGGGCTTCGACCTCGTCTGGTTCGGGATCTTCATCGTCATCGTCGTCGAGATGGCGCAGATCACGCCGCCCGTCGGCTTCAACCTCTTCGTGCTCCAGGGCATGACCGGCCACCAGATCACCTATATCGGCTGGGTCGCCTTCCCGTTCTTCCTGCTCATGTGCGCGATGGTCGCGCTGCTCTTCTTCGTGCCCGACCTCGCGCTCTGGCTGCCGCGCAAGATGATGTAGCCGCGGGCGCCGGCGGTCAGCCGCTGCGTCCCCAGGCGCGGGAGAGAGCGACGGCCCGCGCATAGCGCGCGTGGAGCCCCGGCGGCAGGGGCGCGCGCGGCTCGACGCGCGACCTTTCCCCCGCGCCCGGACGCTCGCTGCTGCCGATCGCCGCGAGGCAGAGATGCAGCGTGCCCAGCGCCGTCATGTCGGGCGAGGCCGCGACCTCCACGGCCTGTCCCAGCGCGTCGGCGAGGAAGCCGCGGAAGAACGCGCTGCGCACGAGGCCGCCATCGACGGCCACGCGCGACACCGATCCCAGCCGCGCGCGCATCGCGCCGACGAGTTCGGCCGCGCGCATCGCGATGCCCTCGAGCACGGCGCGACGCAGCTCCGCGGGACCGGTCGCGAGGTCGAGGCCGAGCCAGCAGCCGCGCGCCGCGCGGTCCCAGTGCGGGCAGCCCAGCCCGGCCAGCGCCGGCACGAAGGCGATGCCGCGCTCCAGCGCCGACGGGCCCTCGAACCCGTCGAGCTGCGCATGGCCCTGGACGAGCCCTGCCTCGCCGAGCCATTCGAGCGCCGCGCCCGCGGCGAGGATCCCGCCATCGAGCGCATGGCGCGCCGGCGCGTCGCCCAGCCGCCAGGCGCAGGTCGGCAGCAGTCCGTCGGCGCCGCCCGCCTCCGGCACGCCGGGCGACAGCGCGAGCGCGAAGGCGCCCGTGCCGAAGGTGATCTTGATGTCGCCCGGTGCCTCGCAGCCATGGCCGAAGAGCGCGGCCTGCTGGTCGACGACGCTCGCCACGATGCGCGCGCCGCCCGGCGCGACGCCGAAGGGGCCGGTGGTCGGCTTGATCTCCGGCAGGCACTCGACCGGCACGCCGAAGGCCGCGCAGAGCTCCGCGTCCCAGCGCAGCCTGCGGATGTCCATGAGGCTGGTGCGCGAGGCGGTCGAGGGATCCGTCGCGCCGGCGCCGGCGAGGTGGCGCAGGAAGAACGCGTCGCTCGTGCCGAGGCGCAGCCGCCCGAGGCGCAGGAGCTCGCGCGCCCCCTCGGCGTTGTCGAGCAGCCAGCGCAGCTTGGTCGCGGAGAAATAGGGATCGAGCGGCAGGCCCGCGCGCGCGAGCGTCAGCGCCTCGACGCCGGCCGCGCGCAGCCGCGCGACCTCGCCGGCCGTGCGCTCGTCCTGCCAGACCAGCGCGTTGTGCAGCGGCCGTCCCGTCGCCTCGTCCCACGCGACGACGGTCTCGCCCTGGTTCGCGAGGCCGAGGAGGTCGACGGGGCCGGCGGCCTCGAGGAGTTCGCGCACGTGGCCGAGCAGCTCCATCGGGTCATGCTCGACATGCCCGGGCCGCGGCCGCAGCTGGCGATGGGCGCGCCGCCCGACCTCGCGCAGCACGCCGCCGCGCCACGCGATCGCCTTCGTGCCCGTGGTGCCTTGGTCGATGGCGAGGATGGCGCCCGCCCCGCTCATCGCGCCGCCCCGAGCGCGCGCAGGATCGCGCGCGCCGCCGCCATGCCCTCGCGCGCCACGGCCCCGGAATGCCGCGCCGGGCGCAGCACGTTGCCCGCCGCGAAATAGGCGGGATCGGTGCAGCGCCAGCCCGCGTCGACCGCGGGGCCGCCGGTGATCTCGTCCATGCCGAGATGGCTGGCGCGCGCGAAGGCAGCGTCGGGCAGGAAGCGGCCGGAGACGATGACGCCGTCGCAGGCGATCGCCTCCTCCCTTCCGCCGCGCGCGATGCGCAGCGCCTCGACGCGCGCGCCGCCCTCGATGCCGAGGATCCGCGCGCCGGCGATCACCGGCACGCCGAAGGCGAGGCGCGCGACGAGCCCGGCCGGCCACGGCGCCCGGATGCGCGCGCCCTCCTCCACCATCGCCACCGGCCGGATGCCCGCGTGGCGCGCGGTGAGCAGCGCGGAGAAGCCGACGAGTTCGCTGCCGAGGATGACCGGTCGGCGGAACGGGACCATGAGGCCGGCATGGACCATCTCCTGGAACGCGCCGGTGTTCAGCACGCCCCAGGGTCGCGTGCCGGGCAGCAGGCGCGCCGCGCGCGGCGCCTCGCGCGTGCCCGTGGCGAGCAGCACCGCGCGCGCCGCGACGCGCTCGATGCCATCGCGCGTCGAGACCTCGAGCTCGCCACCGGGATGCAGCGCCAGCACGCTCGCGTTGGTGCGGATCTCGGCCCCGGCAGCCGACTGCACGAGCCGCGCCGCGTAGCCCGGCCCGGTCCAGAAGCGGCCGAAATCGAGCATGCCCCAGCCGCGATGGCCGCAGAAGCGGGGCACGCCGCCCGCCCCGGGATTGCGCTCGAGCACCAGCACGTCGCGCAGCCCCGCCGCGACGAGCACGCGCGCGGCGCTCAGCCCGGCCGGCCCGCCGCCGACGATGACGACCGAGCGCCTCAACGGCCCTCGCGGGCGATCGCCTCGACCAGCCCCGGCAGCGACGGCGCGGCGATCTCCATCACGCGGCGCGCGCAATGGAAGCCCTGGCAGCGGCCGAGCATGCAGCGCGTGCGGCGCCTGAGCCCGCCGATGTCGCCCGCCGGGAGAGGGCCCTCGAGCGCCGCCGCGATCTCCGCGCGCGTGACGCCCTCGCAATGGCAGACGATCTCGTCGCGCCCCGGGCGCATCCACGGCCGCGGCAGGTGCTCGGCGAGGCTGGGCACGCGCGGCGCGGCGACGCGCGGCGGGCGTGGTGGCAGGCCGAAATTCTCCGCATGCAGGTGGAGCGCATGCGCCGCGATGCCGAGAGAGGCGGTCAGGCCGGTCGAGCGGATGCCGCCGATCGAGATCCAGCCGTCATCGCGCAACGCCTCGATCGCGTAGTCCTTGTGCTGCGTCGCCGGCCGCAGCCCGGCATAGGCCGCGGTGACCGGCTCCGCGGCGAGCGCGGGCAGGACTCGGCTGCCCTGCGCGACGAGGCCTGCGAGCACCTCCGCGTCGAGCGCGGCGCGCTCGCGGTCCTGCTGCTCCTCGGCGGTCGGCCCGACCAGCACGTTGCCGAAGATCGTGGGGCAGACGAGCACGCCCTTGGTGCGCGCGTCGGGCACCGGCAGCACGATCGAGCGGACATGCCGGCGCGCCGTCTTGTCGAGCACGACGAACTGGCCCTTGCGCGGGCGGATCTCGAAGGGGCTCGGCCGCGCGATCGCCTCGACCAGGTCGCCGCGCAGCCCCGCGCAGTTGGCGACCACGCGCGCGCGCAGCGCGCCGCGCGTCGTCGCGAGCGTCCAGGCGCCCGCCTCGCGACGCCCGCCGGTCACCTCGGTGCCGCGCAGCACGCGCGCGCCCTGCGCGATCGCGTCCAGCGCATGGGCGAGCGGCGCCGACCACGGATCGACCACCGCCTCGCCGGGCACGACCACCGCGCCGAGCAGGCCCGGCGCGAGGCCCGGCTCGATTGCGCGCGCCTCGTCGATGCCGACCTGGCGCACGTCGCCGACGCCGTTGGCATGCGCCTGCGCGACGATGCCGGGCAGCGCCTCGAGGTCGCGGGGCGTCCAGGCGGCAAGCAGCGCGCCCGTCTCCAGCAGCGGCAGCCCCGCCTCCTCGTGCATCGCGCGGTAGCGCCGCGCGCCCTCGCGCATGCAGGCGAGCTCGAGGCTGCCCGTCGGCGCGTCGAAGCCGGTATGGAGGATGGCGCTGTTCGCCTTGCTCGCGCCGGACAGGATGTCCGCGCCGCGCTCGACCAGCGCCACGCGCAGCCCGGCCAGCGCGAATTCGCGCGCCACCGCGCAGCCGACCACGCCGGCGCCGATGACCGCGACGTCGAATGTTCCTGTTGCCTCGGGATGCGGCGCGGTCATGCTGCGCGGAAGGTTAGGCATCGCCCGCCGCCGGTCGCAAGCGCGGCACGGGGTCGGCAGGACGGAGGATCCCAATGGCAGGCATGTTCTCGCTCGAGGGCAGGGTCGCCCTCGTGACCGGCGCCTCGCGCGGGCTCGGGCGCGCGATGGCGCTGGCGCTCGCGCGCTGCGGCGCGCATGTCGTGGTCAATGGCCGCAACGCGGCGGGGATCGAGGCGACGCGCGCCGCGATCGTCGCCGCGGGCGGCGACGCGAGCGCGATGGCCTTCGACACGACCGACGCCGCGGCAACGCAGGCCGCGGTCGACCGCATCGAGGCGGAGCGCGGCCATCTCGACATCCTCGTGAACAACGCCGGCTACGGGAACGGCGCCACGGCGAGCGAGACGACCGACGCGCAATGGGCGGAGATCGTCGAGGTCGACCTCAACGCCTGCTTCCGCCTCGCGCGCGCCGCGTCGGTCGGCATGCTTCGCCGCGGCTGGGGCCGGGTCGTGAACATCTCCTCGATCAACGCGCATATCGCGCGCGAGGCCAATGCGAGCTACTGCGCGGCCAAGGCGGGGCTGGAGGGCATGACCCGCGCGCTCGCCGTCGAGTGGGGCCCGCGCGGCGTCACGGTCAACGCGATCGCGCCTGGCTACATGATGACGCCGGACAACATGTCGACGCCCCTGCGCGCCGACCCCGAGCGGCGCGACTGGTTCGCCGCGCGCACCGCGCTGCGCCGCTGGGGCCGCGAGGACGAGCTCGACGGCGCCGTCGTCTTCCTCGCGAGCGACGCCTCCGCCTACTGCACCGGCCACGTCCTCGTCGTCGACGGCGGCATGAGCGTGAAGATCTGAGGCAGGTGGACCGACCGATCCCCCCGCCGCCTCACTCCAGCGCCATCAGGCTCGCGTTGCCGCCGGCGGCGGCGGTGTTCGTGGAGACGACGCACTCCTCGACCAGGCGCAGCGGATCGCAGCCCTCGGCGCCGCCGCGAATGACCGGGACGATCGCGCCCTCGCGCGCCGCGAGCCGGCGCAGCAGCGCTAGCAGCGGCTCGCCCGCTTCGTCGCTGACGACGGCGCGCAGCGCCGGGTCGGCGAGCGGGTCGGCCACGAGTTCGACGCCCGCGCGCCCCTCCACCGCCGCGCGCGCCGGGTTGGCCGACGCGACCAGCGCGCGGTTCCCGGCCGCGAGGATCGCATCGACCTGGCCGCGCAGCGCCGCGGCCTGGCGCGCCATGGCCGCCACCCGGCCGCGCGGGCGCAGCTCGTAGCGGTTGGTCTCGCCGACCGGGCCCGCGAGTTCGCCGCCGGAGAGCGGGAGCGCGACCGGCTCCGCCTTCAGCCGCGCGAGGTAGAGCGGCCCGCCCGCCTTCGGCCCGGTGCCAGAGAGGCCCGAGCCGCCAAAGGGCTGCACGCCCACGGTGGCGCCGACGATGTTGCGGTTCACGTAGCAGTTCCCCGCGGCGACGCGCGACAGCACGCGCGCGGCGGTGCCATCGAGCCGCGTGTGCAGGCCGAAGGTGAGCGCGTATCCGGACGCGTCGATGTCCTCGAGCAGCGCGTCGAGCGCCTCGCGCCGGTAGCGCAGCACGTGCAGCACCGGCCCGAAGACCTCGCGCCCCACGTCGGCGACGCGGCCGACCTCGACCAGCGTCGGCGCGACGAAGCGTCCTGGCGGCGCCTCGGGCGCGTCGACCGCGAAGCCGCGCGCGCGCATCGACGCGACATGGGCGAGGATCGCCTCGCGCGCAGCATCGGCGATCACCGGGCCGATGTCGGTCTCGAGGCGCGCGGGATCGCCGATCGATAACTCGCGCATGGCGCCGCGCAGCATGGCCAGCAGCCTGTCCGCCGCCTCCTCCTGCACGCAGAGGACGCGCAGCGCGGAGCAGCGCTGCCCCGCGCTGTCGAAGGCGGAGGCGAGGATGTCGGCGACGGCCTGCTCGGGCAACGCCGAGCTGTCGACCACCATGGCGTTGATCCCGCCGGTCTCCGCGACGAGCGTCACCGGCGCGCCGCCGCTCGCCAGGCGGCCGGCGAGGACGCGCTGGATGACGCGCGCCACCTCGGTGGAGCCGGTGAAGACGACGCCCTGCACGCGCGCATCCGTGACCAGCGCTGCGCCTGCCTCCCCCGCGCCGGGAAGCAGCGCGAGCGCGTCGCGCGGCACGCCAGCCTCGTGCAGCAGGCGCGTCGCGGCGGCTGCCACCAGCGGCGTCTCCTCCGCCGGCTTGGCGAGAACCGCGTTGCCGGATGCAAGCGCCGCGGCGACCTGCCCCGTGAAGATCGCCAGAGGGAAGTTCCAGGGCGAGATGCAGGCGACGGCGCCCAGCGGCGGCGCGTCCGGCATCGCCTCCGCGCCCGCCGCGTAGTAGCGCAGGAAGTCGGCCGCCTCGCGGATCTCGGCCACGGCGTTGGGCAGCGTCTTGCCGGCCTCGCGCACGAGCAGCGGAAGGAGTTCCGCGCGCGCCTCCTCCAGCGCGTCGGCGGCACGGCGCAGCACGGCGGCGCGCGCGGGCGCTGGCGTCGCGGACCAGGACGCGACGGCGGCCGTCGCGGCTGCGATCGCGGCGTCGATGCTGGCGGG
>CANMWW010000024.1 GCA_947500965.1 Alphaproteobacteria bacterium | reverse complement strand
GGAATTGTGGGACGACCTGCGCGACTGAGCGCGCGCAAGGCCATCGGGGAGGCACGGGCATGACGGCACGCATCGGAATCGTCGGGGCGGCGGGCCGCATGGGCCAGATGCTCGTGCGCGAGGTGGCGGCGACGCGCGGCGCCGCGCTCTCCGGCGGCACGGAGGCGCCGGGCAGCGCCGCGATCGGCAGGGATCCCGGCGAGCTCGCGGGCTCCGGGCCGACCAACACGCGCATCGGCGCCGACGCGGCGGCGCTCTTCGCCGCGAGCGACGTCGTGATCGACTTCACCGTGCCCGCCGCGAGCGTCGCGCATGCGCGCCTCGCCGCCGAGGCGTGCAAGGGCCTCGTCATCGGCACGACCGGCTTCGGCCCCGAGGACGAGCGCGCGATCGCCGAGGTGGCCGCGCGCGCGCCGATCGTCAAGGCGCCGAACATGAGCCTCGCGGTCAACCTGCTGATGGCGCTGACGGAGCGCGTCTCCGCGACGCTGGGGCCGGACTACGACATCGAGATCTTCGAGATCCACCACCGGCACAAGATCGACGCGCCCTCGGGCACGGCGATCGGCCTCGGCCAGGCGGCGGCGCGCGGGCGCGGCGTCGACCTCGCGAGCCACGGCGTGCGCGCGCGCGACGGCCATACCGGGCCGCGCAAGGAAGGCACGATCGGCTTCTCGGTCGCGCGCGGCGGCGGCGAGGTCGGCGACCATTCGGTGATGTTCTGCGGCGCGGCCGATCGCGTCGAGCTCGTGCACAAGGCGCATGGCCGCGGCATCTACGCGAGCGGCGCGGTCCGCGCGGCGCTCTGGCTCGCGGGCCGCAAGCCCGGGCTCTACGGCATGAAGGACGTCCTCGGCCTCTGAGGACGCCGCGCCCGTCAGGCGGTGAAGGTGATCGCCGGCGAGGGATGCGACGGCGGGGCGGGCAGCGGCCGGCCCTCGCGCAGCGCCACCAGCACGTCGTCGAGATGCAGCGCCAGGCGCTCGCGCTCGTCGGGCGCCAGGAACTGGCCGATCACGTGGCGACGGCCATGGCTGGCCAGGAGAAGCCGCGACACCGCGCCCTGGTGGCGCACGACGCGCACCCTGAGCCAGTAGGGCTGCAGCTCGACCACCTGCTCGCGGCCCCAGTGGTCGCGCCTCCAGATCGACATGCGGTCGGGATGGAGCACGATGCGCTCGGACTGGCGCGCGCGCGCGTAGTTCATCCGGAATGCCAGCCAGACCAGCAGGACGTCGAGGCCGAGGAAGCCGATCACGGGCCAGGCGCCGACGAGGAGGAAGACGAGGCCAGCCACCAGGTTGAACAGGACCAGCGCCGCCATGAGGGCGGCGAAGCCCTTGCGGGGCAGGCTGCGATGCGGGGTCAGGACGAGCTCGAGCAGGGGCTGCCCGGGCTTCGCCTCCGGCGGGTGCATGGGCAATACCTAGCGCGGGGGGGCGCCGGCGTCAGGTCCTTCCGGCCGCGGCCGCGCTCGGCTATGACGCGGGCATGAAGCCCGCCGACGTCGCCGAGTTCTATCGCCGCCTCGCGGCGGCCAATCCCGAGCCGCGCACCGAGCTGGTCCATTCCAACGCCTACCAGCTGCTCGTCGCCGTCGTGCTCTCCGCGCAGGCGACCGATGCGGGGGTCAACCGCGCGACGGCGGGGCTGTTCCGCGCGGTGTCGACGCCCGCGCAGATGCTCGAGCTCGGCGAGGAAGGGCTGCGCGGCCATGTCCGCACCATCGGCCTGTTCAACGCCAAGGCGAGGAACGTGATGGCGCTGTCGCGCATCCTGGTCGAGGCGCATGGCGGGGAGGTGCCGCGCGAGAGGGAGGCGCTCGAGGCGCTGCCCGGCGTCGGGCGCAAGACGGCGAACGTGGTGCTCAACATCGCCTTCGGCGAGCCGACGATCGCGGTGGACACGCATGTCTTCCGCGTCGGCAACCGCACCGGCCTCGCGCGCGGGCGCACGCCCGAGGCGGTCGAGCGCAGGCTCGACAAGGTGACGCCGGACCTCTACCGGCTGCATGCGCATCACTGGCTGATCCTGCACGGCCGCTATGCCTGCAAGGCGCTCAAGCCGGACTGCCCGACCTGCGCGGTGGCGGATCTCTGCGCCTGGAAAAAGAAGACGAAGCCCGCCTAGAACACCCCTTCCCGCCGGTGCGGGAAGGGGGTTCCGTTGGCGAAGTCCCCCCTCGCTGCCAAGGGGGGACGGGTGGTCGCGCCGAGGCGCGGACACCCAAGCGGCAAGGAGGACCCTACTCCGTCCTCGCCACCATTCGTCCCATCGGGCGACCGCCGAGCACGTGGAGATGCAGGTGCTGCACCTCCTGGTGCCCGTCGTCGCCGCAATTCGAGATCACGCGATAGCCGGTGGCCGCGACGCCCGTCATGCGCGCGACGGCGCCGACGGCGCGCATGAGCGCGGCCTGCTCGGCGTCGCTGGCCTTCTCGTGGAAGTCGTCCCAGGACACGTAGGCGCCGCGCGGGATCACGAGCACGTGGACCGGCGCCTGCGGCTGGATGTCGTGGAAGGCGAGGACATGCGCGTCCTCGTAGACCTTCCGGCACGGGATCTCTCCACGCAGGATGCGGGCGAACACGTTCGACTGGTCGTAGGCCATCCTCGTCATTCCTCGCCGCGCGCGGCCTTCTCGGACACGCCCGAGATGCCTTCGCGGCGCATCAGTTCCTGCCAGACGTCCTGCGGGCGCACGCGCGCGTCGGCCCACAGCACGAGCAGGTGATACATCAGGTCCGCGCTTTCCTCCACGATGCGATCGCGCTTGCCGCGCACCGCCTCGATCACGAGCTCGACCGCCTCCTCGCCCGCCTTCTGCGCGATCTTGCGCGTGCCCTTCGCGAAGAGCTTCGCGGTATGCGAGCTGGATGGGTCTGCGGAGCGACGCGATTCGATCACCTCGTAGAGGCGATCGATCACCGCGCTTGGCTGCGATCCGTTGCGATCGTCCATCTTTCTTTTCCGGATGCGGATGCATTCGCAGACTGGACCATCGCCCGCGTCGCGTCCATAGCGCAGTGACGAAGGCGGTTGCGCGCGCGCGTCGCGCGCTCCTAGCCTTCGCGCATGTATCCGATCCTCCAGGGCATGCGCGTCGCAGAGCTCGCGAGCTTCATCGCCGCGCCCACCGGCGCGCTCTACCTGCGCGAACTCGGCGCCGACGTCGTGCGCATCGATCCCGTCGGCGGCGGGCCCGATCGAAATCGCTGGCCGCTCGCGCCGTCGGGCGCGAGCCTCTACTGGGAGGGGCTCAACAAGGGCAAGCGCTCGGTCGCGATCGACATCGCGCGCCCCGAGGGCCGCGAGCTCGCGGCCGAGCTCGTCGCGCGCATCGGACTCTTCGTCACCAACCTCCCGGATCGAGGCGCCTTCGCGCATGCGTCGCTCGCCGCGCGGCGGCGCGACCTCGTGTCCGTGCGCGTGAGCGGATGGGCCGATGGCACGCAGGCCGTCGACTACACGGTCAACGCCGCGACCGGCTACCCGATGATGACGGGGCCCGCCGACGCGACCGGGCCCGTGAACCACGTGCTGCCGGCATGGGACCTCGTCGCGGGCGCACTCGCCGCGACCAACCTGCTTGCCGCGGAGCGCCGGCGCGCGGCCACGGGCGAGGGCGCGCAGGTCGTGCTGCCGCTTTCCGACGTCGCCTTCTCGACCCTCGCGCGGCTCGGCCACGTGGCGGAGGTGGCGCTGTCGGGCATGGACAGGCCGCGCATCGGCAACGACCTCTTCGGCGCCTTCGGCCGCGACTTCGCGACCGCGGACGGGCGGCGCGTCATGCTGGTCGGGCTCACGGCGCGGCAATGGGCCGCGATCCTCGAGGCGCTCGGCGCCGCGGACGCGATCGCGGCGCTGGAGGCGCGCACGGGCGCCGACCTCGCGCGCGACGAGGGCACGCGCTTCGTCCATCGCGAGGCGATCGCCGCGATCCTCGCGCCGCTGGTCGCGCGGCTCGACCTCGCGACGCTCGGCGCGCGCCTCGACGCCGCCGGGGCGACATGGTCGACCTATCGCAGCGTCGCGCAGGCGCTCGCCGAGGAGACTGCGCTCTCGATCGCCAATCCCGTCTTCGAGGAGGTTGCGCATCCGAGCGGCGCGCGCCACCTCACGCCCGGATCGGCGGCCAGCTATCGCGGCGAGGCGCGCGCGCCCGTGCCGGCGGCGCCGCGCCTCGGCCAGCACACGGAGGAGGTGCTCGCGGGCGTGCTCGGCCTTCCGGGGGCGGAGATCGGGCGGCTGCGCGACGCGGGGCTCGTCGCGGGCGCTTGAGGCCTCAGCCCGCCTGCCGGACGGGAATGCCCGCGGCGGCGAGGCTGGCCTTCACCTCGGCGATGGTGAAGGTCCCGAAATGGAACACCGACGCGGCGAGCAGGGCGCTGGCATGGCCCTCGCGCACGCCGTCGACGAAATGGCCGAGCGCGCCGACGCCGCCCGAGGCGATGACCGGCACCGGCACGGCGTCGCTGACGGCGCGCGTGAGCTCGCAGTCGAAGCCCTGCTTCGTGCCGTCGCGGTCCATCGAGGTCAGCAGGATCTCGCCCGCGCCGCGCCGCGCCATCTCGCGCGCCCATTCGACGGCGTCGAGGCCGGCCGGCTTCCTGCCGCCATGGGTGAAGACCTCGAAGCGCCCCGGTCCCGCGCGGCGGGCGTCGATGGCCACGACGACCGCCTGGCTGCCGACCTTCTCCGCGGCCTCCGAGACGAATTCCGGCCGCGCCACCGCGGCGGTGTTGATCGATACCTTGTCGGCGCCGGCGAGCAGAAGCCGTCGCACGTCGCCGAGTGTCCGCACCCCGCCGCCGACGGTGAGCGGCATGAAGCACTTGTCGGCCGTGCGCGCGACGACGTCGAGGATCGTGTCGCGGTTCTCGTGGCTGGCGCCGATGTCGAGGAAGGCGAGCTCGTCCGCGCCCGCCGCGTCGTAGACGCGCGCCTGCTCGACCGGGTCGCCGGCGTCGACGAGGTCGACGAAGTTGACGCCCTTCACGACCCGGCCGCCCTGGACGTCGAGGCAGGGGATGACGCGCACCTTCAGCATCCGCGCGCCTCCGCAGCGGCCTGCGCGGCAAGCGCGAGGGCCTCGGCGAGGTCGATGCGCCCGTCATAGAGCGCGCGCCCCGTGATCGCGCCGACCAGGCCGTCGCGGCGGCGCGCGGCGACGGCGCGCAGGTCGTCGAGCGACGCGATGCCGCCGGAGACGACGACGGGAAGGCCGCTCGCGCGCGCCAGCGCGGCGCTGGCCTCGACATTGGCGCCGCCGAGCGCGCCGTCGCGCTCGATGTCCGTGTGTACGACCGCGGCGACGCCCGCGTCGCGGAAGCGCAGCGCAAGCGCCTCCGCCGCCACGTCCGAGGTCTCGGCCCAGCCCTCGAGCGCGACGCGCCCGCCGCGCGCGTCGATGCCGACGACGATCCGCCCCGGCCAGCGCCTGCAGGCCGCGTCGACGAAGGCGGGGTCGCGCAGCGCACGCGTGCCGAGGATGACGCGCGTGACTCCGGCCGCGAGCCAGCGCTCGATGTCGGCATCCTCGCGGATGCCGCCGCCCAGCTGCAGGCCGGCGCCCGCGCGACGCGCCTCGGCGGCGATCGCCTCCACCGCTGGCGCGTTCGCCGCACGGCCCGCGAAGGCGCCGTCGAGGTCGACGACATGCAGGAAGCGCGCGCCGGCGGCGAGGAAGCGCCTTGCCTGGTCGGCGGGATCGTCGTTGAAGACGGTTGCGGCCGACATCTCGCCGCGCAGCAGGCGCACGCAGCGACCCTGCTTGAGGTCGATCGCGGGGAAGACGATCACGGGCGCCACCGCAGGAAGTTGGCGAGGATGCGCAGCCCCGTCGCCTGGCTCTTCTCGGGATGGAACTGCGTGCCGGCGATGTTCGCGCGCGCGACGACGGCGGTCACGTCGCCGCCGTGGGAGGCCGTCGCGACGACATCCGCCGGGTCGCGCGCGACGACATGGAAGGAATGGACGAAATAGGCATGGGCGCCAGCGTCGATCCCGTCCAGCAGCGGATGGGCACGGCGCTGCACGAGCTCGTTCCATCCCATGTGCGGGACCTTGAGGGTCGGATCTGCGGGGTCGAGGCGCACGCACTCGCCCGCGATCCAGTCGAGGCCCGGCGTCACGCCATGCTCGGTCCCGCGCGTGGCGAGCAGCTGCATGCCGACGCAGATCCCGAGGAACGGGATGCCGCGCCCGCGCACGGCCTGCGCCAGCGCGTCCACCATGCCGGGCAGCGCCTCGAGCCCGCGGCGGCAGTCGGCGAAGGCGCCGTCGCCGGGCAGCACGATGCGGTCGGCCGAGGCCACCGCCGCTGCATCCGCGGTCACGTCGACCGTGCAGGCGAGGCCCGCGTCGCGCGCCGCGCGCTCCAGCGCCCGCGCCGCGGAGCGGAGGTTCCCCGACCCGAAGTCGACGATCGCGACGCGCATGGCTCAGGCGGCCGGGGCCGCGCGCCGGGCGAAGAACTGGTGCTCCGCCGCCTCGCGGTCCGGGGCGGCGACGACCCCGGCCTCGGCATAGCCGCGCCGGCGCAGCGCGTCGCGGCGCCAGTCATTGGCCTCGAAGCCGACCAGCAGCGCGGCGGCGAGGCCGATCGCCTCCGCGGCGAAGCCGTCGAGCGCCAGCAGGTCGTCGAGCACGGCGAGGCCAAGCGTCAGCGCGAGGAGCCCGGCCGCGGCGAACCACATGCGGTGCCACAGCGCCCAGAGGACGGAGAAGAAGAAGGCAGGCCAGCAGAAGCCCTCGCGCACGAGCACGGCCTCGCGGTCGGGCGCCGCCGACCAGGTGCGCAGGTGGACCGTATAGAGCTTCAGCCTGGCCATGACGTGCCGCTCACGCGCCGAGCGTGCCCTTGGTCGAGGGCACCGCGTCGGCCTTGCGGGGGTCGATCGCGGCCGCCGCGCGCAGCGCGCGGGCCAGCCCCTTGAAGCAGCTCTCGGCGATGTGGTGGTTGTTCTCGCCATAGAGCGTCTCGACATGCAGCGTCGCGCCCGCCGACTGGGCGAAGGCCTGGAAGAACTCCCTGAACAGCTCGGTGTCCATCTCGCCGAGCTTCGGGCGGCTGAAGGCGACGCGCCAGACGAGGAAGGGACGGTTGGACAGGTCGATCGCGACGCGCGTCAGCGTCTCGTCCATCGGCACCAGCGCGTCGCCATAGCGCTGGATGCCGACGCGCTGGCCGAGCGCCCGGGCGATCGCGCCGCCGACGACGTAGCCGCAATCCTCGGTCACGTGGTGGAAGTCGATGTGCAGGTCGCCCTCGGCGCGCAGCGCCAGGTCGACGAGGCTGTGGCGCGAGAGCTGCTCGAGCATGTGGTCGAGGAAGCCGATGCCCGTGCGCACGTCGTAGGCGCCCGTGCCGTCGAGGTCGACGCTGGCGCTGATGCGGGTCTCGCGCGTGTCGCGGCTGATCGAGCCCCGGCGGGGCGGCATCTGCAGCATGGCGGCTCTGGTCCTCGGCCCTCGTCGCGGCGCCGTGGTTATAGCGGAGCGCCGCGGCGAGGGCCAACGGACCCGCCCCGCGCGCCGCGGCGCCGGACGCGCGGCGTTTCGTCGCGCGCGGCGTCACATCGCCGTTCGCCCGCCATCGATCATGTGGACGGCGCCGGTGACGAAGCGCGACTCGTCGCTCGCCAGGAAGAGCATGAGGCTCGCGACCTCCTCAGCCTCCGCGTAGCGGCGCAGGGGGCTGCGGCTCTCCAGGAAGCGGCGTGCTTCCTCGCGCGAGGCCGGGTCGATGCCGGACTCGAGCTCGCGGATCATCGCGGTCTCGACGGGCGAGGGGTTGACGCTGTTGACGCGGATCCCGCTCGCCGCGCCCTCGAGCGCGGCCGTGCGCATCATCCCGACCACCGCGTGCTTGCTCGCGACATAGGCGGAGAGGCCGGCGCTGCCGCGCACCCCCGCCGTGGAGGCGGTGACGACGATCGAGCCGCCGCCGCGGCGCGCGAGCTCGGGCATGGCGTACTTGAGCGCCAGCCAGACGCCGCGCACGTTCACCCGCAGCACCGCGTCGAACACGTCGACCGGGTAGTCGGCGATCGGCTTCACCTGGCCGAGGATGCCGGCGTTGGCGAGCAGCACGTCGAAGCCGCCATGGCGCTCGACTGCCGCGGCGACGTAGCGCCTGGTGTCCTCCTCGCTCGAGACGTCGGCCACGACATGGCTCGCCGCCGGGCCGATCGCGCGGGCCTGCGCCTCGAGCCGCTCCGCGTCGCGGTCGACGAGCACGACGCGCGCGCCCTCCGCCGCGAAGCGGCGCGCCGCCGCGGCGCCGATGCCACCGGCCGCGCCGCTGACGATCGCGACCTTGCCCTCGAGTCGTCCCATCGGGTCCTCCTGGTGATTGGCCGCCGGTCAGGCGGCGCTGGTCCTGGTGGAGAGGTCCTCGCGCGCGAGGAACCGCCGCGACAGCCGCGTGCCGAGCCCGGGACCCTGCAGCGGCTTCATCATCCCGCGCTCGATCGCCGGCAGTTCCTCGACGATGTCGCGGTACCAGGTCGAGTAGAAGGAGCGCACGATCTCCTGCACGAGGCCGTTCGGCGCGTTCATGACGACATGGTTGCCCGCGACCAGCGTGACCGGTCCGGTCGCGTCGTGCGGCGCCACCGGCAGGTGGTGCGTCTCGGCCATAGCCGCGATCTTGCGCGCCTCGGAGATGCCACCCACCCAGGCGGCGTCGAACATCACGACGCCGACCGCGCGCCGCTCGATCACCTGGCGGAACTCCGCGCGCGTGCCGAGCGTCTCGCTGCCGCAGACCGTCAGGCGCGTCGAGGCCGCGTAGTCGGCGAGCGCGTCGACATTGTCCATCCGGATCGGATCCTCGAGCCAGGACGGCTCGAATTCCTCGAGCGCGCGGGCGATGCGCCTGGCCTGGGGCAGGTTCCACAGCGCGTGGAAGTCCACCATGATCTCGATGCGGTCGCCGACCCGCGCGCGCACGCGCCGGAAGGGCTCCAGCGCGGCGCGCAGGTCGGCGGCGGAGAGATGCAGGCCCCCGCTCGCCTCCGCGGCGGCGTTGAAGGGATAGATCTTCATCGCGCCGATGCCCTCCTCGAGGAGGCTCTCGGCGAGCTCGTCGGCGCGGTTGATGAACCCCTCCAGGTCCTCGTAGGGACCCTCCGGCCGTCCGGCCGGCAGCAGGCGCCAGTAGCCCTCGCCGGGATCGCCGGGGCGGCGCTTCCATCCCGGGCGGTAGCCGTTGCAGGTGTTGTAGACGCGGATCTCGTCGCGGCACGCCCCGCCGAGGAGCGCGTGGATCGGCATGCCGGCGGCCTGGCCGAGCAGGTCCCAGAGCGCGATGTCGATCGCGGAGATGGCGCGGATCTCCGCGCCCGAGCCCTGGTAGCCGACCAGCGCCATCAGGCTGCGCGACAGCATGCGGTGGTGCAGGTCGATGCGACGCGCGTCGCGGCCGAGCAGGTACGGCGCCGCGACCTCGTGCACGTAGCCGCAGACCGCCTCGGCGTGGAAACTGGTCTCGCCGAGGCCGACCAGGCCCTGGTCGGTGTGCACGCGCACCCAGGCGAGATGCGGCCATTGCGCGGCCCGGATCGTGTCTATGGCTGTGATGCGCATGCGCCTAGCTTCCCCCATGCGCATCCTGCACGGCCGCGCGGCGCTGTCGAGCCTGCTTCCTCGATGCACCCCGCATGCTGTATTTGATCCTTCGCATCGGAGCGCACCCCCCTGACCGAAGAGCGCCTGACGCCACCCCGCGCCGACGAGATACGCAGCGCGCTCGGCCACGTCGCCGCGGCGCGTGGCCAGGCGCTCGAGCGCGAGGGCCGGATCGAGGTCGTCGAGGTCGCGCCCGACGGCCGCCGCGTCGTCGCGCGCGCGGTCGACCCGCGCGGGCGCGCCTTCGAGGTGGAGCTTCGCCTCGCGCGCGTCGCCGGTCGCCTGCGCCTGTCGAGCCGCTGCGACTGTCCCTCGGGCGGCGGCTGCGAGCACGCGGCGGGCGCGCTGCACGCGCTGCTGCGCCAGCCGGCGGAGGCCTTGCCGGCATCCGGCGAGACGCCGCCCGGGGAGAGCGCGCAGGGGCTGCCGCGGGCGGTGGCGGCCTGGCTCGGCGCCCTCGATGCCGCGAGCCCTGGCCAGCGCGCCGCGACGCGCCAGCGCGTGCTCTACGTGCTCTCGGTGCGGCGCGCCGGCGCGCAGGACGCGCTGATGGTGCAGCCGGTGAGCGTGCGCGTGCGCGCCGATGGCGGCGTCGACGCCGCGCGCGCCGTCCCGTGCCAGCCCGCGCAGGCGCTGCTGCCGCAGCCGCCGCGCTTCATGTCGGAGGCCGACGTCGCGATCCTCTCGGCGATACATCGCGAGGCGCTGCGCGCGCGCTTCCACGCCAGCCACGGCACGGTCGTGGCGGGACCGGGCAGCGGCAGGCTGCTGGAGGACATGCTGGCGACCGGCGGCTGCCGCTGGGAAGAGCCCGGCGGACCGCCTCTCGCAGCGGGCCCGCGCCGCGCCGTGCGCGCGGCCTGGCGCGCGCGCGACGGAGCGGTCGGCGACGACGCCGGGGACGAGGAGGAGGGCGAGCTCCGCCTGGGATTCGAGGGCGAGGGCGTCGATCGCGTGGTCCCGGTCTCGCCGCCCTTCTACGTCGACCTCGCCGCCGGCCTGGCCGGCAGGATCGAGGGCGATGGCATGCCCGAGGCCATCCTCGCGGCGCTCGTCGCTGCACCCGGCGTGCCGCCCGAGGCGGCGCCGCTCCTCGCCGCCGAGCTGCGCCGGCGCTTTCCCGACCGGCCCGAGCTGCTGCCGCCCACCGACGCCGGCCTGCGGCGCGTCGGCGGACGGCCGCGCATCCGCCTCTTCCTCTCCAGCGCGACGCTGCGTCGCCACCTCGCGCCGGCCGAGCGCCTCGATGCCCAGGCGCGCGTGGTGCTCGGCGCGCTGTCCTTCGCCTACGAGGGCGAAGTCGTGCCCGATGGCGGCGGCGGTGGCGTGCTGGCGATCACCCGCGACGGCGCGACGATCCTGGTCGAGCGCGACGTGGAGGCCGAGGCCACCGCGCGGCGCGAGCTGGCGCGGCTCGGCATGTCTCCGGCCGCGGGCTGGGCGGACCAGTACCGCCTCTCCGAGGCGCAGCGCGGCTGCTGGATCGCGGGCGCCGGCGTCGACGGCGCGCTCGCGGAGGAGTTCCTCGGCCGTGCCATGGCGCGCTGGAGCGAGCTCGGCTGGGACGTGTCCTTCGCCGCGGACTGGCCCTGGCGGCTGCTCGAGCTCGAGGGCGAGCTCGACCTCGAGCTGCGCGAAGGCTCCGGCCTCGACTGG
>CANMWW010000023.1 GCA_947500965.1 Alphaproteobacteria bacterium | reverse complement strand
CGCGGGCGCCGCCGGCCTGAAGCGGTCCGCATCGCATCTGCGCGTCACCGCCTCGCCCACCCCCGACGCGCCGCGCCCGCGCCCTGCGGCGCATACGCATGGGCTGCGTCGCCCCTGATCGACACGGATCCAGCCCGCCGGCACCGCGACCGACGCGCCTGCCAACCCGAACACGCCGGGGACCACACGCCAGGACCGAGATTCGGGCGCTTTTGCGCGCGCCGCCGCCGAACCCGCCTCCGCATCGACATTTGACAGGCAGCCGGATGGCGTTTGTTTTTCCTATCGAGCCGCGAGCCGGGCCAGACCGAGCCGCACACCATGGGCATGCGGCCAGGTTTGCTCCAGCAGCGCCGCGAGCGCGCGCCATCCCTCGGTGCTGCCCGGCCCGCCCTCGATCACGACGTGATCCACGAGCCAGCTTGCGAGCCCCCGCCCCCAGGCCCAGACCGACACCTCGATCCGGTCCTTTTGCACATCGGCACCCGCGGTCAGGAACAAGCCGCCGCTGGGCACCGTGCCGAGCTGCCAGCTTTCGCGCCGCTCGTAGAGACGCTGCCAGTCCGGCGCATCGCCGGTCTCGATCCAGGTCTCGCCCAGGACGCCGTTCTTGAAGCTGCGCTTGGCCTCGTCATTGGCCTGCGCCGCCTCCCACATCCGCGCGATCATCTCCCAGCTCATCCAACCCACAGGCGAATAGAGCGCCGAGAGGTGGAAGCCGAGCGTGGCCGGGTCGCGCGAGACCGCGGTGGCACGCCACTCGCCGGCGTCGAGCATCGCGATCTTGTGATGCTCGGCGATCGCCCCCTCGCAAGCCTCGCAGGCATAGCTGGCCGTCTCCGGCTTGCCTTTGTCCCAGCGCAGCCGCTCGAAGCGCAGCCATTGCCGGTGCTGGCAATGCGGGCATGGCACGAAGAAGCGCTGCTGGTCGGACGCCTCGAATTCGCGTTCGATCCGCGACACGCCATGGATGGTCGGCGTCGACGCCAGGAAGATCTTCGAGCGCCACGAGAAGGTCCGCGTGCGCGCCTCGGCGAGCGCCACCGGATCCCCCTCCTCATCCGCCGAGGGCGGATAGGCATCGACCTCGTCCAGGAACAGGTAGCGCGCCGGCATGGAGCGCAGCCCCACCGCGCTATTGGCCCCGGTGATCACGAGCAACCCCGCCGGGAACTCCTTCGACAGCACCGTGTTGCCGGCATCGCGGGCGCGGGCCGGCTTGACCCGCTCGCGAAGTGCCGGGCTCTCAGCGATCAGCGGCTCGATGCGCTGACGTGAGAACCGCTTGGCCAGTTCAACGGTCGGCTGGACCGTCAACATCGGCCCGGGTGCATGGTGGATCACGTAGCCGATCCAGTTATTGCCACCCTCGGAAGCGCCGACCTGGGCTGCCTTCATGAACACGATGCGCCGCGCCGGGTGCGATGGCGACAGCGCATCCATGATCGCGCGCATATAGGGCGTGCGGTCCGTGCGGTAGCGGCCGGGCTCGGCCGACGCACGCGCGCTCAAGAAGCGGTGGCGATCGGCCCATTGCGAGATGGTGAGCGGCGGATCGGGGGTGAGCCCGTCGCGCCAGGAGCGCCAGAGATCTTCCGCCCCGTCGAAGACGAACGCCCCGCCAAACCCCGGACCAGGCTCAACGGAACTCGGGTCGGGTCTCGGCAAGCTCGGCGAGATGGGCGCGGACATGCGTCTCCAGGGTCTTCTGCATCGGGTGCGCCTCGAGCCCGAGTTCGGCCGCCATCAATGCCGCGACGCGCGCCGGCCAGTTGACCCAGGTGTCGCGCTACGGGGGCGACCCCGCTCGCCGATCCTTCGACTTTGTCGATACAGCGCTCGTCAGGTGCATCACCGCAGTTCAATCTCGGTGGAGAGCGTTTCCTTCGTGAAATCGTCGACAAGGATACCGACTTCGAGCTCCCAGATGCCTGCCTTAGGCAGGACGATGACACCGGTCCAAGGTGCACCGGGCCCGCGCGGCGGGGCCAAGCGGATCTCGATCGGCCCAATGCCATCCCGTCCTGAGATGGCCGCCATGCCGATCTCGAGGGGCGCGACCGTCTCGCCATTGATGTCGACGATGCGCGCTTCGATTCGATTTACGCCGACTTTCCCTGGAAACATCGAGATGTCAGCCATCACGTGTTCGCCGTGGAAATGCCCATGGACACCATTGCTTGCCCGCGGCGGCAAGGTCAGACGGAACCCGGCAGCCAAGGCAAGGATCGCGGTACCCAGAACGATCTCCACGCATATCGAGCGCCGGAGCCCGAAACGGGCGGTCATCGATCCGCGGGCCATCGCCGGCACCAGGACAAGGCGGTTCGTGGCAGCAAGCGACAGCATCAGGACGACGAGGCCGAGTTTGGCCGAGAGGACCAGGCCGTAAGGCGTGTCGATCAGCGCGTGCGGGGAGGTCAATTGCGCCGCCGCGAGGGCGGTGCCCGAAATCGCCAGCGCGAGCACCGTCGGCGTGGCGACGCGTGCGAAGCGCCGGTAGATCGACACATCCACGACCTCCCGCGTCGCACGCAACAGGTCCGGCAAGGCGCCCAGCCAGAGCAGCATCGCAGCAGCATGGATCGTGACCGCGATCGCCATGAACGGGCGCGGTTCGGCCGTTGCGGCGTGTCCCGACGCGGCGAAGGAGAGGGCGGCGGCGAGCATACTCGCGGCGGCGGCAGCCAATCCGCGCGGCGCTGCAAGCGGGATGCCGACGGCTACGATCGCCAGGATTGCCGTCCACATGAAGGGACTTCCAGCGACGAGTTCCCATGGATGTCGCGCAAGGAGACCGAGCAAACCGCACCCCGCAAGGTCCATCGCCTGTCCTGCGAGCATGAATGCGACACACCCCATCGTCGCGCCCGCGATCGCCCGCCGTCGGTCCGGAGGCGAACGACCCGACAGCGCCGCCCAGGCGTTCGCGCCGGAACCGAACACCAGGAGCACGATCAGCGCCCATCGTCCGCCGGCCGCGGCGATGGCCCCGGCACTTTCGGTCTCGCCTTGTGGCGCTTGCGACCGATGCCCGATCGAGAACAGCAGCGTGCCTCCGACAGGATGCCCATCGGCCGAAACCACGCGCCACACCAGCGCATGCGTGCCGGGTACGAGGCGCGGTGGCGGCACGACGATGATCGCGGGACCGTTCACGGAGGCTTCGGGCGCGGCGACCGTCCCGCTGGGCTGCACCCAGCGCAATTGCAGGAGCCCGACCGGTTCATTGAAGACGAGCCGTACCTGGTCGGGTCCGGTGTCGAGCAGCGCGCCAGATGCGGGCGCGCTCGCGCGCAGCTGCGCATGCCCATCGGCGCTCCGCGGTCCGAACACGGACAGGCACAGCGCCACGAGCAAAACGGTGAAGAGCCGCTTCATCAAAATCGACGAGAAGGCCCGGCCGCGCGAGGCGACCGGGCCATCCGCCTCAATGCGCGGAACCGGGAGCTGGCAACAACCGCAGATGCGGCGCCGGCTCCTTGTAGTCGCTACGCGCGCGTCCAGTCGCCGGGATCTCGATCCAGCGATGCACCCCCGTCTCGCACTCCTGGATGGTCGGGAAGTACAGCGTCTCGTTGGGGCGGTTCGGTAGGCGGAACTGCATGACGAACTCATCGAGATGCTCGTCGAGCAGCCGTCCGCCCGTCCAGCGGACTTCGCTGACCCGCTCGGTGATCTGCTCCCCATGACTGCCGATGATCGGCTGATCAAGTTTGGTGCGATGGATCTGGAGCGTCCAGCCCGGCTTAGGCTGAGGCTTCACGCCCATGACGTCGGATGGCAATTGGATCCGAACGGTCAGGGTTGGCGAGCCAGCGCAGCCATGGGCGATGCCCATGCGTGCCTTGTACCAGGTGCCGGCGCGGGCTTCCTGAACCTCGAGGGTTGCGTGGGCGTGCGACAGGGACGGCACGGCAAGTGCGGCAGCGACGAGCATCGCGGCCGTGGAGGAACGGTTCATGATCTTGATCTCCTGGAAACGATGAAATGCGGTGATCCCGAAAGATGGGACCGATCGCGGTTCACGCCGTTTCAGGAGGTGCGCGCGCCTGTGCTGGGTTGTGTCGGAGGTCGGATCCAGGCCCGGCAGGCGCAGACGGCGACCCAGCGAGGGGGCTCCATTGCGCGATTTCCAGCGTCGCACCTGCAGACGCGTGCAGAGAACCGGCCGATTTACCCACGAAGCATGCTGGGCATTCCGGAATCCCGTGATCGCCCACCGGCGCCCGAGGAGTCTCGTCGGCATGCTGCTCGCCAGTGACGCACAGGGCCGCTTGCCAATTCGGGAGCAGAGCCGATCTGACGTCGTGAACATGGTGGATCTGAACGGCACAGAGCAGCAACAGCACCGCGAGGGCACCCGACAGGGCACCCGACGAGGCGATTATGCGGCTGCGAAGCCAACTCATCCGAAAACTCATCCCCTTACTGTCCCGAGGCTAGTTGAAGGCTACTTCACGATCCAGAGCCAATCGAGGCCATGCGCCTCGGGCCCATGGGCCGCGCCCTGCGGCACGATGCCGCAATGCCTTAGCGGAACTCGGGTCGGGTCTCGGCAAGCTCGGCGAGATGGGCGCGGACATGCGTCTCCAGGGTCTTCTGCATCGGGTGCGCCTCGAGGCCGAGTTCGGCCGCCATCAATGCCGCGACGCGCGCCGGCCAGTTGACCCAGGCATCGCGCTCCTCGCGCGCGAGCCTGAAGACGAGCGCGGTCGCGCGGGCGCGATCGACCAACTCGCCCTTCATGCGCTGCAGCCGCAGCCTGGCAAGATGCGCCTTGGCGATCTCGTGGGCGGTGCGCGCCTGGACGAAGGTGACGTTGCCGCTCGCCGGCAGCCCCTGCTCCTTGAGCGTCTCGCGCACCGAACCGACCGCCGCCTCGGCGACGGGCTTCAGGCCCACGGGCTTGGCGCGGCTTGGATCGGTCGTGCGGGCCCAGGCCGCGTCGGCCTTGGCCGGGTCGATCGTGCCATCAGGCTCCAGGGGTACGCGCCCGGACTTTGCCGCGCGCAGGACTGCGACATGGCTCACGCCGCGATGGCGGGCGTAGGCACGGATCGACATGGCCATCGTCAGCAGCACTCCAAGACGGCCGGTCGGCTCCACGCCACGAGAGAGCGATCACGGGGGCCGGTGCGGCGAAGTCCGGTGCTTTGTCCGCAGTCTTTGCGGAGACCTCTCGCCGCGCGTTGCCGCCGGGGACCACACGCCAGGACCGAGATTCGGGCGCTTTTGCGCGCGCCGCCGCCGAACCCGCCTCCGCATCGACATTTGACAGGCAGCCGGATGGCGTTTGTTTTTCCTATCGAGCTCAATTCGCCCTGGCGCGCGACGACCTCGGCGATCCGGTCGAGCGCGGCCGACAGCCGCTCGAGGTACGGATCGGCCGGCGGCGGCGCATCGACGCCGTGCAGCCGGCCGCCAGCCGCGGCAGCCGCGGCGCGCGCCTCGTCGAGCGTGCGGAATTTCAGCGACGCAGGCACGCAAGGAGCCCCTTCAGCCGTTCGACCTGGGCGTCATTTTCCGCCATTACGACGCGCGCCGGGCGTTCCATTTGCACGACCCGGTCGCCGACCTGGACGTCCTGCCGGACCATGAGGTCAGAAAACGTCGACGGCGCCTCGAACAGGCTGCCCTGGTTGCGCTCGCCCGAGAACAGCGGGAGGTCTCCGGCCGACGCGGAGCCGGCCCGACCCGACTGCTGGCGGGCGGTTCCGGCCTGGTCTTGCCGGCGGCGCAGGAGCTCGCCGGTCGAGATTTGCTCGGCGCCGGGCATCACCAGCTGCGCCCTGGGGCCGTCGACCGTGTTAACCATTTCGGCTGCCCGGGCATTGCCAGCCGCGGCGCGCGCGCTTACATTCGGCTCGTTGGTGTTAATGAAATTCCCCTCGGACGTCGAGCTCTTCGACGTCGAAGGCATCCCGGTCTCTCTGGGCAACGTGCCCGGCGTGCCGATCTCGTCGGCCGCCTGGGACACCGACCCGCCGCGGACGTTCGATGCTGGTTCCGCCAGGCGCAACGGCGCGCCGGTTTCGGAAGTCAAATTCCTCGAGCTCATTGCCTCGGCAAAAGCCGCGTCGTAGACGACTTTCATCTTGGCGTTAAGCTCGGCGATCCGCGCGTTTTCTTGAGGCGTCCGCAGCCGACCTTCGCTTTCCCGCTCGATGGTCGACCGCTCGGCATATTCGCCGTGCACCTTCTTCTTGGCCTCGAGCATCTGCGGCAGGTTGACCTGGATTTCGGCGACCAGGCCCGGCAGCTGCACATTCATCTTGGCGTCGCGATAGCCGTCGACCGGGTTGACCTTGGCGTCGAACAGATCACGGAAACCGGCGTCGAGGACGTCGAAGGGCTGGCGCAGCAGCGCCACGACGGCACGCGCCTGGTCGACGGTGTCGACCTCGATCGTCGCGCGCAGCAGGTCCTTGATCTTGCCGGCGTCGCCTTCGTAGTCCGTGGCGATCTTCTCGACCGCGCGCGCGGAGCCCTTGAGGCTCGGCAGCAGCGCGCGGCCGCCGATGTCGGCGGCGACCCGTTCGAGCAGCGCGTCGAACCCATCCTTGAGCTCGGCCGCGCGTTGGTAGGACTGCCGCAGGATAGCCTGCGCGTCGGGCGTCAGCTTCTCGATCTCGACGTCGATGATGACGCCGACGCGCGCCAGGTGCGAGGCGACGCGCTCGTCTGGGCTCGTCTCGAGCAGCCGGCCTTGGCGCTGCCCTGGGTCGAACCCTGGCTCCGGCCGGACCCCTACTGGCTCGGCTCGTCGACCGGCGGCTGCAGATCGCGCGGGTGGAAGTCCGGCCCCGCCAGCACCTTCTCTGCCTGCTTGATCGCTGCCTGCACTTCCGGCGCGTCCTGCGGCAGGGTCTGCATCTCGCGCAAGAAGTCGCGCCAGACCTCCTTTGGATCGAAGCCCGACGGCCAGTCGATCATATGACGCACGCCACCCTCTACCGGCATCCAACGCCTCCTGTTGCAGCACGAACCTCGCCGCTTGACTGCCCTCAGGCAGCGACGCGGCGACGCGACCCTGTGCGTCGAATATCTCGGACTGCGCCTCGACGCTTCGCGCCAGGCGCTCGACGACGACATCGAGCTCCTCGGTGCCGACGAACGCGCGCAGCTGGTCCAGCGACCGTGTGTCACCGTACTCGATGAAGCCGAGCCGCGCCATGATGAGGTTGACAAAGCGCGCGTGTCCTTGCGGCAGCAACTGGACGTCGACACCGCATCGCACCTGCGCATCACCGCCTCGCCCACCCCCGACGCGCCGCGCCCGCGGCCTGCGGCGCATACGCATGGGCTGCGTCGCCCCTGATCGACACGGATCCAGCCCGCCGGCACCGCAGTTCCGCCGCCAATGCCTATGTCCTTACCGACCGCGCGACTTGGCTCGCCTTCCGCAACCGCGGGCAGCTCAGGATCTTGGTCGAAGGCGACGTCCGGTTGTTCAACCAGTACGGCGTGATCCTCGTCGATCCAAAGCGCCATCCCCACGTGAAGGCCGCGGCCGGCCAGCGCTTCGTCGACTGGCTCGCCTCGCCCGCCGGCCAGCAGAGCATCGCCGAATACAGGATCGGCGGCGAGCAGCTCTTCTTCCCCAACGCCCCGCGCTGAGCCGTCAACGCGCGGCGGCGTAGCCCTGCATGCCGCGGGGGTTGGCGGCCGCCTTGAGGACGCGCGCGCCGCCGCGCGTCTCGATCGCGCAGGCGCAGAGCCGGCCCTCGCTCCAGTCGTCCGCCATCTCCACCACGTGGCCGCGGTGCGCGAGCTCGGCGCGCGTGGCCTCGGGGAAGCGGCTTTCCAGCGTCACCGCGCGCGGGCGGAAGCCGCGCGGCCAGAACGAGCCGACGAGGTGGTCGGTGTGGAAGGCCGGCGCGTCGATCGCCTCCTGCAGGTCCATCGCGTGGTGGACATGGTGCAGGTAGAGCAGCGCCGACCACTGCTCCTGCTGGTCTCCGCCCGGCGTGCCGAAGGCGAGCCAGGGCGCGCCATCGCGATGGACCATGGTCGGCGTCAGCGTCGTGCGCGGCCGCGTGCCGGGCACGAGGCTCGAGGGCAGGCCTTCCGCGAGCCAGGACATCTGCGCGCGCGTCGACAGGCCGAAGCCGAGCTCGGGGATCACGGGGCTCGACTGCAGCCAGCCGCCCGAGGGCGTCGCCGCGACGAGGTTGCCCCAACGGTCGGCGACGTCGACATGGCATGTGTCGCCGCGCTGCGCGCCGTCGCCGCGCAGGGGCGCCTCGCCCGCGCGGTCGAGCGTCGGCTCGCCGGTCCCGGCCGCGCGCGCGCCGCGCGCAAGCGCCGCGAGCGGCGGCATCGCGGGCGCCCGCCCGCGGAGCGTCCCGGGGCGGAACTCCGCCGAGGCCTCCGCCCCGACCAGCGCGCGCCGCGCGGCCGCGCGCGCCGGGTCGAGCAGCGCCGCGACATCGACGGGCGCGGCGTCGCCGTACCATGCGTCGCGATCCGCCATGGCGAGCTTGGTCGCCTCGACCACGGCGTGGACGAAGTCCGGTCCGGTCGGGTCGCAGCGCGCGACCGCGCCAGCATCGACCAGCTGCAGCATCTGCAGCAGCGCCGGGCCCTGGCTCCACGGGCCGCACTTGAACACGCGCCGCGCCCCGAAATCGGCGTGGACCGGGCGCTCGACAGGCGGACGCCATCGCGCGAGGTCGTCGGCGCGCAGGAAGCCGCGATGCGGGCGGCCGGTGGCGTCCATCGCCTCGATGCGCGCGAAGCGGTCGATCGCCTCGGCCACGGGGCCGCGATACCAGTGGTCGAGCGCGCGCTCGATCTGCGCCTCGCGGCCCGCGACGCGCGCGGCGTCCGCGACGATCGAGGCGTAGAGCGTCGCCAGAACGCGATTGGCGAAGAGGCTGCCGGGCGCAGGCACCTCGCCGCGCGGCAGGTAGAGCGCGGCGGAGCTGCGCCAGTGCAGCTCGAAGAGGGTCTTCACCGAGGCGATCGCGGCAGGGACGCGCCACGAGAGCGGGTGGCCGCCGCCCGCGTGGAAGATCGCGGGCTCCAGCACGTCGGCGAGACGCATCGTCCCGAAGTCGCGCAGCAGCACGAGCCAGGCGCCGAAGGCGCCGGGCACGCAGGCGGCGAGGTGGCCGGTGCCGGGGATCGCGTCGATGCCGAGCGCGCGCATCGCCGCGATGGTCGCGGCGGCGGGCGCCGGGCCCTGGCCGCAGATGACCGTCGGCTCGGCCTCGCCGGCGCGGCAGGCGAGGATCGGGACCTCGCCGCCGGGGCCGTTGAGATGCGGCTCCACGACCTGCAGCACGAAGCCCGCGGCAACCGCGGCATCGAAGGCGTTGCCGCCCATCTCCAGCATGCGCATGCCGGCCGCCGTCGCGATCCAGTGCGTGGACGAGACTGCGCCGAACGTGCCCGCAAGCTCTGGTCGCGTGGTGAAGCCCATGGCGCGCCTCGCCCTCCCCTTGTCCCCGGTTGCGTCGCATCGCCGCATGTGGCGCGACCGCGCGTCGCGCGGCGGGGCGCCACATGGCGCGGACCTGTCCACGGTCGCAGCTTCGTCCCGCGACCCGATGGAGGTCGCGAAACGGAACGGAGGGTGCCCATGACTGCCACGACGCTCAAGGCCCGCGATGTGATGACCCGCAAGGTTCTGTCGGTGAGCCCCGGCACGCCGGTGCGCGCGCTCGCGCGCTTCCTGGTCGACCACCGCATCAGCGCCGCGCCCGTGGTCGGCGCGGGCGACGTGCCGCTGGGCGTCGTCAGCGAGGGCGACCTCCTGCGGCGCATCGAGCTCGGCACCGAGGGCCGGAAGGCGTGGTGGGTGTCGATCCTCTCCGACCCGGACGACGACGCGCGCAGCTTCGTGAAGACGCATGGCCTCGTCGCGGCCGACGTGATGACGCGCGGCGTGGTCGGCGTCGACCCCGAGGCCGAGCTGTCCGCCATCGCAAACCTCCTCGAGGCGCGTCGCATCAAGCGCGTCTTCGTGCTCTCGCAGGGCAAGGTCGCGGGCGTCATCACCCGGTCCGACGTCGTGAAGACGCTGGTCCGCCAGCCCGAGCCGGCGTCGAAGCGGCGCATGGACGCCGACATCCACGAGGCGATCGAGTCCGCGATCCGCAAGGAGGACTGGGCGCCGCTCGCCTTCGTCTCGATCGCGGTGAAGGACGGCGCCGTCGACCTCGCGGGGGCCGTGGGCTCCCAGGCGCAGCGCGAGGGCATCGTCCTGCTCGCGCGCCGCGTCGAGGGCGTGCGCGAGGTGAAGGACAACCTTGTGGTCCGCCCCTCCGGCGCCTGGGGCGTCGCCTGAGGCGCAGGGCGGGGGCTCAGTTCCCCGCGAGGAAGGCGCGGTAGTCCGCCCGCGCCCCTTCGATCGCGGCCGCGAGCAGGCGCGCGCCATCCTCGGCGCGCGCCAGCCCGGGGTCGGAGCCGATCCGGCCATCGGGGAAGCGGCGGCGATGACGCGCCGCGTCGACATGCCGGTCGCCGGCCATCTCGCGCAGCTCCTCGGGCGGCACGCGGACCCAGCCGGGTGCCGCGGCGGCGTCGCTGCGCGTGCCGGGCAGGGCCGCCATCGCGATCGCGATCTCGCTCGGCGTGGCGTGGATGCCCTCGCGCTCGCCATAGAGCTGGCGGCGCAGCGCGTCGGCCGCGGGATATTCCCACCAGCTGCGCAGGCGCAGCGACAGCGCGGGCGCCTCGCCGCCGCGCAGGCTCGCCGCGGCGTGGATGTCGTGGAAGGCGGCCTGCACGGGCGCGATGTTCCCGCCATGGCCGTTGAGGAAGTAGAAGCGGCGAAAGCCCTGCGCGGCGAGCGAGGCGACGTAGTCCTGCACCACCGCCATCAGCGTCGCGGCGCGCAGGCTCACCGTGCCGGGGAAGCCGAGGTTGAACTGCGCCGCGCCGAGCGCGAGCGTCGGCCCGACCAGGACGTCGTCGCCCGCTTGCATGCCGCGCGCGATGGCCTCGGCGCAGATCGCGTCCGTGCCGATTAGGCCGTCCGGGCCATGCTGCTCGGTGGAGCCGACCGGGACCACGATGCCGGTCGAGCGGCGCAGGTAGGCCTCGATGTCGGCCCAGGTCGCGTGCTGCAGGATCATCGCGGACTATGGGAATCGCCGCGCGGTGGCGTCAAGCCGGCCGCTCGTAGGCGACGAAGTCGTGCGTCGCGCCGGCGAAGCGCCGCGCATAGGCGCGCGCCAGGCGCCATCCCGCCCTTTCGTAGAAGCGACGCGCCGCGTGGTTGGCGGCGAAGCATTCCAGCGTGCGCACGCCGCGGCGCTCGCATTCGGCGAGCAGGCGGCGGCCAGCGCCGCGCCCGGCGAAGCGCGGGTCGACGAAGAGCATGTCGAGGTGACGGCGCGTCGCCATGCTGAAGCCGACCGGCCGGCCGCGCATGCCCGCGAGGCGCAGCCTGCGGCGCTGGCGCCTGAAGCGCCGCGCGAAGAAGCCCGCGTCGCGCGCGGCGAGCGCGCGTGGCGCGAGGATGCCGGCGAAGGCCGCGCGGTAGGACGCCGCCGCGATGCGCGCGAGCGCCGCGATGTCGCCGGGATGGACGCGGCGGATCCTCACGCGAGCTTCCTGAGCCGCGGGTCGAGCGTGTCGCGCAGCGCGTCGCCCAGCAGGTTGAAGCCGAAGGAAAGGAACAGGATCGCGAAGCCGGCGAAGATCGCGCTCCACGGACCGAGCATCAGGAAGTTGCGTCCCTCCGACAGCATCAGGCCGAGCGAGGGCG
>CANMWW010000022.1 GCA_947500965.1 Alphaproteobacteria bacterium | reverse complement strand
CGCGCCTGCGCCCAGCCGCCGCCGATGTCGAGGCTCGCGGCGCGGAAACCCGTCGCCTCCTCGATCTTCCGCGCCGCGCGCGCGAAGGCGCCGCAGACCGAGGCGAAGGCGCCTGGCTTCGTCGACAGGTGCCCGACATGGGCGCTCAGCCCCTCGAGCACGACGCCCTCGATCGCGCGCATCTCGCGCACGAGGCCGATCGCCGCCTCCGGCGTGAAGCCCCACTTGGTGCGCCGCACGTTCTCCGCCGCGCCCTCGGGCGTGCGATAGGCGTCGAGGAGGTTCTCCTCGAGGTCGCCCGGCATGACCTTGAGCCGCAGGCACGCCGTCGCCCGGCGGCCGGTGCGGCGCACGGCGTCGCGCAGGAAGCCGATCTCGTCCGTCGAATCGACGTTGACCGTGACGCCGAGCGCGACCGCCGCGGCGACCTCGTCGGCGCTCTTGTTGCTGCCATTCATCACGAGCAGCGACGGGTCGGCGCCGCCGGCGAGCGTCGCGTGGAGCTCGCCCAGGCCGAAGCAGTCGCCGCCCGCGCCCTCGTCGGTGAGGACCGCGCGGATCGCGATGCTGTTGTTGCACTTGATCGCGTACATCACGTTGACGGGCGCGGGCCAGCAGTCGCGGAACGCGCGCGCGATGCGGCGGTAGTTGTCGCGCAGCGTCGCCTCGGCGACCACGTGCAGCGGCGTGCCGAAGTCCCGCGCGAGCGCGGTGGCCGCGATGCCCGCCACGCGCAGCACGCCGTCGCCGCCGACGTCGAGCCGGTCGCTCGCCATGCGGACCAGGGCCAGCAGTTCGGATCCCGAGCGTGGCTGGTCCTGGTCGCGCATGGCGTCGTCCTCCCCGGTCAGCCGATCTCGCGCGTCCAGCGCTCGAGCAGCGCGTCGCGCTGGGGCAGCAGCTCGTCCCAGGGCACCTCGCGGATCGAATCGACATGCGCCTCGCCGTAGACATGCTTGGCGGCGAGCGCCGGCGGCAGGTCGACCTTGCGGTTGGTCGGGCTGTAGAGGTTCTGCGCGAAGGCCGTCTGGTACTGCACGCCGAGCGTCGTGTTGACCCAGGCGCGCGCGGCCTCGAGGTTGGCCGTGTTCCTCGGGATCTGCGCGCCGGTGCGCTGGCCCCACGTCCCTTCCTTCGGGCGCGTCTTGAGGATAGGCAGGCCCATGTCGATCATCTGCTGCCCGCGATGGCCGTAGTAGAGGGCGGCGTCGATCTCTCCCTGCTGGAAGAGCGAGAGCCCCTCGCTGACGTTCTTGTAGACGCGGAACTTCTTCAGCCGCTTGATCGCCGCGAAGCCAGGGTCGAGGTTCTTGCCGCTGCCGCCGTTCAGGATCGCGGCGATGTAGAGGAAGGTCAGGCCGTAGGACTGCGTGATGTGCGGCACGCCGGCGACGACGTCGTCGCGCCAGAGCTCGGTCCACGACGTCGGCGAGGACAGCTTCCGCGCGTTGTAGACGAAGGCGTACTCGTAGACCGTGCTGCCGTAGTTCGCGGTCATCGGCGGCTTCGACGACTTGTAGACGTCCGCGGCGTTCGGCATCTGCGCCATCTGGTCGGGCGCCCACAGCCCCATCTCCGCGCCGAGGATGGCGATGTTATTGTCCATCGTGCAGACGTCGAACGGCGCGCGGCCGCGCGCCGCGCGCAGCTTCGGCAGGATCGTCGTGTCGTCCTCGATGGCGAGCGTGACGTCGATGCCGTGGGCCTTCTCGAACTCCGGCAGCACGGCCTCGCGGATCGTCTTCTCGAACAGGCCGCCGAAGGTCTGAACGACGATCCTGGGCCTGCCCTGGCCGATCGCGGGCGCCCCGATCGTGGACGCGACGCCGAGCGCGGACGCGCCGGCGAGCAGGCGGCGCCTGTTGAAACTGGTCTTGTCCATGTCTTCCCCCGTTTTCCGTCTGGATGGATCGCGCGAGGACGCTAGCCCGGCTTGCGCGCGATGATAACCGCCCATGGCAGCCGCCATTTGCGTCCGTCGGGGCGCGCGAGCGCGCCGTCCTCGTCCTCGAATTCCTCGATGCGCATCGCCTCGAGGCCCGCCGCCTCGTGCGCCGCCGCGAGGTCCATGCGCGCGAGCGGTTCCATGAAGGGCTCGTTGTTGCGCCGGCCATGGCCGAAATGCAGCAGCCGGAGGAACGCGTCGTCCCGCGGCAGGAAGTCGAGGTGGATCGACAGGCCGCCCGGCCTGAGCAGGCGATGGGCCTCGCGCAGCATCGCGGCGATGGCCTCGGGGGGCATCTCGTGCAGCAGCATCGTCGACGTCACGACGTCGGCGCACGCCGCGGGCAGCCCGCTGCGCAGCGCGTCGGCCCGCACGAAGCGCGTCGACGCGAGGCCGAGGTCCTCGGCGATCTGCGCGGCGAGGCGCAGGCACGGCGCGGAGAGGTCGACGCCGACGACCTCGGCCGCGGGCCGCGCCTGCGCCAGCGGCAGCGTGCTCTTGCCGAAGCCGCAGCCCAGGTCGACGAGCCGGTCCCAGCCGCCGGGCATGTGCCGCGCGACCCATGCCGCGAAGCGCTCGTGCAGCCCGTTGCGCGCCACCACGCCGCCCGAGCCGCCCGCGGCGGCGCGATAGATGGCGCCCGCGAGGTCGCTGCCGACGAGGCCGCCGGGCTGCTGGTGGATGTCCCACTGCGCGTACCAGCCGGGCGGCACGATATCGGGCGCGAGGCGCAGGGCGCCGGGGCGCAGCGGCCGGTCGAGATAGGCGCGGATCGCGTCGGCGTCGCGCTGCGCCGCGGCGACGAGTCCGCGCGGCGCCGAGTACTTCATGCGCTGCAGGTGGCGCTCGAGCCAGCAGAAGAAGCCGTAGGTCCCGCGCGCCGAGAGCAGCTCCGCGAGCGCCGTCTCGTCGAGGCCCGGCCTGCCGGCGCGCACGGTGGCCGCCTCGGCGGAGAGCACCGGCAGCATCGCCTCGCTCCAGAAGCGCCGCGCGGCGCCCAGGAAGGCCTGGTAGGCGACGTGCTCGCGGCCTGCGGGCGCGGGCGCCATGGCCTCAGTTCCCCCCGCCGATGAAGGCGCGGTCGAGGCCGAGCAGGCGCTGCATGACGGCGACGATCGCGAAGGAGAGCAGGATCAGCACGGTCGAGATCGCCGCGACCATCGGGTCGACCGCGAACTCGATGTAGTTGTAGATGCGGATCGGCAGCGGCATCAGGTCGGGGCTGCTGAGGAAGACCGAGATCGTCACCTGGTCGAAGGACGTGATGAACACGAAGGTCGTCGCGGCGAAGATCGAGGGCGCGATGGCCGGCAGCGTCACGCGCAGGTGGGTGCGGAGCACGCCGGCGCCCAGGCTCTCGGCCGCCTCCTGCAGGGACGGGTCCAGCGAGATCAGCGCTGCGCCGACCGTGCGCACGTAGAAGGGGATCGTGACGAGCATGTGCCCCGCCAGCAGCCCGGCGAGCGGCGCGTCGAGGTCGATCGCGTAGTAGAACTGCAGCAGCGCGACGCCGGTGACGATGGTCGGCAGCGTCAGCGGCGCGAGCACGAAGCTGCGCAGCGCCGCGCGCCCGCGCACGCCCGAGTGCTGCAGGCCGATCGCCGCCGGGATCCCGACCAGCGCGGCGCCGGCGGTCGTCGCGACGCCGAGCAGGACGCTGTCGAGGAAGGAGCGCAGGAAGTCCGGCTTGCCCATCAGCTGGCGGTACCAGTCGAGGGTGAAGCCCTGCGGCGGGAAGGCGACGAAGGGGGTGGTGGTGAAGGACGCGCCGATGATCACCACCAGCGGCCCGAGGATGAAGAGGACCGTGAGCAGCGCGCCCAGCCTGACGACCCGGTCGAACATCAGTGCTCCCTGAACAGGCGGCCGTGGATGGCGATCACGGCGAAGTTGATGGCGAGCAGCAGGAACACGAGCGTCGCGCCGAGCGGCCAGTTCAGCGAGAACATGAACTTCTCGTAGATCACCGTGCTGATCGTCGAGAACCTGTTCCCGCCGAGGAGGCGTGGCGTCACGAAGGCGCTGATGGCGGAGCAGAACACCAGCAGCGAGCCCGTGCCGACGCCCGGCAGGCAGAGCTGGAAGTGGACGCGCGAGAGGATCCGCCACGGCCCGGCGCCGAGGCTCTCTGCGGCCTCCAGCAGGCTGGGGTCGATGCGCTCCATGATGCCGACGAGGCTGATGATCATCAGCGGCAGGGTCACGTGGACCAGGCCCAGCGAGACGGCGACGAAGTTGTTGTTGATGGGCAGCGGCTCGGCGATGGCGCCGAGGCTCATCAGCCACGCGTTGATGATCCCCTTGTCGCCCAGCAGCACGAGCCATGCGTAGGTCCGCACCACGAGGTTCACCAGCAGCGGCGAGAGCGAGACGATCAGCAGGAAGGCCTTCATGCGCGGCCGCGCCCGGACGATCGCCATCGCCAGCGGGTAGCCGAGCAGCAGCGTGGCGAGCGTCACGCCGAGGCCGAGGAGGACCGTGCTGCCCAGCAGCGAGATGTAGAAGCCGTCGCCGAGCACCGAGATGTAGTTCTCGAGCGTGAAGGTCGGCGTGTAGAGCGTCGTGGAGTTGAACCTGTAGAGGCTCATCGCCAGGAGGGCGAGGTAGGGCCACGCCAGGAACAGCAGGTAGAAGACGACGACCGGCAGGATCATCGCCCAGTAGGCGGCGAGGCTCCCCGGAGCGCCCTTCGGCCCCTTGTGGCGCGCATCGATCGGCGCGGCTGTCCCGGTTCCCGCCATGCCGCTAGGCCCGCGCACGCATGCCGGCCGCGCGTCGCAGCCGCTCGGGGATGGAGTGGGTCGCGAAGACGTCCGCAATCGTCTCGCGGCGCCTGATGGCCTCCGCGCCGGCCGGCCCGACGAGCACGCTCGCCGGCCGCGGGATCGAGTTGAACTGGTTCGAGATCGCCTCCGCGTACATGCCGGCGTCGAGGATCGCCACGACGTCCCCGCGCCGCAGGACCGGCATGGCGCGCCGCGCGCCGATCACCGAGGGGATGCAGGTGCCGCCGACGAGGTCGAGCTCGGCGTCGAGCGGGTCGTCCATGCGGCTCGCCGGCAGGAGATGGTACCAGGACTGGCTTGTCTCGATGCGCATGAGGTCGTTGGTGCTGGCATCGACATGCGCCCAGGCCAGGCCCGCGTCGCGCTTCACCGCGCCGACCGTCGCGAGCAGGACCGAGGCGTTGCCGACGATGTAGCGCCCCGGCTCGAGCCAGAGCTCGGGAAGCGCCTGGCCCGCCGGGGCGAGGGCCGCGCGCAGCGCCCCGCAGGCGGCGGCGGCATGTTCCTCGATCGCGAAGGCGTTGAGCTCCGGCGCCCGGGATTCGGGCTCGCGCTGCCGCGGCCAGCCGCCGCCGATGTCGAGCATCGCGGGCCAGGCGCCGGTCTCGCGGTGCAGGCGGCAGGCGGCCTCGCCGAGCGCCGCCGCCACGACCGCGCTCGCCGCGGGATCGGCGGAGAAGCGGCCGAGATGGACGCTGTAGCCGCGCAGCCGCAGGCCGGGCCGCGCGAGGATCCGCCGCACGAGACCGCTCGCGGCCTCGGGCGTGAAGCCCCATTTCTGGCGGCGCACGGCCTCGCGGATCGTGCCGCCGGTCTTGAAGAAGGCGGCGCTGAAGCCGTCGAGCCCCTCCGGCATCAGCTTGAGGCGCAGGTTGAGCCGCGCCTCGCGGCCGGTCGCGGCGGCGATCTCGCCCGCCATGTCGATCTCGTCGTCGCCGTCGACGTTGATCGTGATGCCGAGGCGGATCGCCTCGGCGATCTCCTCGCGGCCCTTGTTGCTGCCGTTCATCACGACGCGCGCGGGATCCGTGCCCCCGGTCGTCGTCGCGTGAAGTTCGCCGAGGCCGAAGCAGTCGCCGCCCGCGCCCTCGTCCGACAGCAGGGCGCGTATCGCGAGCGTGCTGTTGGCCTTCGTCGCGTACATCACGTTGACCGCCGCGGGCCAGTTCGCGACGAAGGCGTCGCGGATGCGACGGTAGTTGGCGCGCAGCGTCTCCTCCGCGACGACCACCAGCGGCGAGCCGAAGTCGCGCAGCAGGGAGCCGGCCTCGTGGCCGCCGATCCGCAGCATGCCAGCGGGCGACACGTCGAGGCGGTCGCTCGGCACGAGCAGGCGCGACAGGAGGCTGCGGCCGGTCTCCATGCTGCCCCCGTCCACCGCGCTCAGCCGCGACGCAGCAGGCGGCAATCCGCGCGCTCCGCCGCGACGCGCACGCGCGCGCCCACCGGGAAGGCCTCGGCCGCCGATGGCGACATCAGGGCGCGCACGACGCCCTCGCGGTAGCGGACATGCAGCTCGACGGAAAGCCCGAGGAAGCGCCGCGATGCCACGACCGGGCCGTCGGGCGCGGTATCCGGTGCCAGGCGCACGCGATCGAACGGAACGAACAGCAGGGACGCCGCGGGGTCGTCGCCGGGGCGGGCCTCCGCCGCAAGGACGCTCCCGCCGCCGAGCGCGAGCGCGTGGCCGCCCGCGCCGTCGGGCTGGAGCCCGCCCTCGAGCAGGTTCCCGGCGCCGATGAAGTCCGCCACCCAGGCGTCCGCGGGCGCGGCGAAGAGCTGCTCCGGCGTCGCGACCTGCCGGATCCTGCCGTCGCGCATGACCACGATGCGATCGGCCATCGACATGGCCTCCTCGCGGTCGTGGGTCACGAAGATCGAGGTCACGTCGACGCTCTTCTGCAGGCTCTTTAGCTCGGTCTGCATCTGCACGCGCAGCTGCTTGTCGAGCGCGGCCAGGGGCTCGTCCAGCAGCAGCATGTCGGGCTCGATGACGAGCGCGCGGGCGAGCGCGACACGCTGCTGCTGCCCGCCGGACAGCTGGCGCGGCCGGCGTCCCGCAAGGTGGCCGAGGCCGACGAGCTCGAGCGCGCGCCGCGTGCGCTGCTCGGCCTCGGCCTTCGGGACGTCCCGGCATTCAAGTCCGAATCGCACGTTCTCCGACGCGGTCATGTGCGGGAACAGCGCGTAGCTCTGGAAGACGATGCCGATGTTGCGCTGGCGCGGCGGCACCTGCGCCATGTCGCGGCCCTTGAGCCATATCGAGCCGCGCTGGGGCGTGAAGAAGCCGGCGATCGCCCTCAGCAGCGAGGTCTTCCCGCAGCCGGAGGGACCGAGGAGCGCGACGAACTCGCTGCGCGCGACCTCCAGGTCCACGCCCGCGAGGGCGGCGACGCTGCCGTAGGACAGGTGCAGGCCTTCGATGCGCAATGTCGCCGGGGCTGTCGTCATGTCTTTCCTGGCAGGCCCCGCGTCGCGGTCCGGCATTCGAGCGATGGTCGCGCGAAGCTATCGCATGTAGTGAGGACGCGAAACCTTCGCGTCGCGCGTGCGTCGGAAGCGTTCGTGGACGGAGCCTCGCGCCGAGGAACCGTCACCTCGCCGACGGGGCACGTGACGCGCTCCAGGGGATGCGCCCGCCTTCCTTGACGCTGCGCGCGGCCGCTCCCTATCGTCGGCGTCCTAAATTCTACCGGGGAAGAGGGGAACGACATGCTGAATCGCAGGAGCATCCTGGCTGGCGCCGGCGGCGTCGCCGCGGCGAGCACGCTGGGGGCGCGCGCGGGCGCGCAGGCCAGGCCGTCCTCCATCGTCGTCATGACCTGGGGCGGGCAGTGGGGCGACGTCATCCGCGACAACCTCGACGCGGGCTTCGAGAAGCGCACGGGCGTGAAGGTCGTGCAGGACCGCTCCTCCACGCCGGTCGAGCGCATCACCAAGCTCAAGATCGGCCTGTCCGACCAGAAGATCGACTGCGTTCAGCTGCATGACGGGCTCGTGCCGCTCGCCATCAAGCAGGGCGTGCTGGAGAAGCTCGACCGCAACTCGCCGCGCTTCGGCAACGTGCGCGGGATGATCCCGTCCTTCTGGAACGACTACTGGGTGCCGCACATCTATTCGGTGCTCGGCATCTGCTGGAACACCAAGCTCGTCAAGAACCCGCCGACCTCCTACGCCGACCTGTGGAAGCCGGAGTTCCGCGGCCGCATCGTGCTGCCGGAGGTCTCGCACTCCATCGGCACCTACATCATCCCGGTCGGCGCGCTCGCCGCGGGCAAGGGGCCGAAGGACGAGGCCGCTGGCTTCGAGATGCTGAAGAAGATGACCGACCAGCGCCCGATCTGGGTCAAGGACACGGACTCGATCATGAACGCGCTGCGCACGGAGGAGGCGATGGTCGGCCTGCTCTACAAGTCGCAGAGCTGGACGGTGAAGGGCTGGAACCCCGCGATCGACTGGGCCTACCCGAAGGAGGGCGGCATCCCCTACGTCTCGGGCACGGGCATCGCCAAGGGCACGAAGAACCTCGCGCTCGCCGAGGAATACCTCGACGTGTCGATGGACCCCGACGTGCAGCCCGCCTTCATGAAGGCCTACAACTACCCCGGCACGCACCAGGGCATGCTCTCGCGCCTGACGCCGGAGCTGCAGGCGCGCGCCGAGTTCACGAAGGAGCAGCTCGACCGCCTCGCCGTGCTCGACCACGACTTCATGAGCGACAAGCGCGGGGAGTGGACGCAGCGCTGGAACCGCGTCGTCGCGGGCGGCTGACGCGCGCGGCGGGGCGGTGACGCTCGCCCGGATCGGCTGGCGCGAGAACGGCGACGGCCTCGACGTCGCGCTGGCCGTCGGCCGCGCGCTCGCGCATGGCCGCGCGGCGTGGTGGCTCGACGACGGCGACTACCTCGTCGAGGCCGGGCCGCTCCCGCCCGGCCTGCACGCCGCGCCGGCGGCGGCGCCAGCGGGCGTGGCCCTCGTCGCGCCGCGCGCCGCGCTCTTCTGCGGGCCGGCGACCGGCTATCCCTACTGGGGCTACTACGCGCTCTGCCTCGCGCGGCTCGGCATCGGCTTCGACTGCGTCGACGGCAGGGCGATGGCGGCGGGCGCGCTCGACCGCGCCAACCTGCTCGTCATCCCCGGCGGCTTCGCGACCTGGAACTTCGACCGCGCGGAGGACGCGCCCGGCGCGGATGCCGAGGTGCGGCGCTTCCTGTCCTCGGGCGGGCGCGCGATCGGCTCCTGCGGCGGCGCCTACTACCTCTCCGCGGGCAGGCCGGGCTGGACCGGCACCGCCGCGGCGCAGCCGCTCTACACGCATGAATACCTGCAGAGCGGCGTCGGCGTGGTCTCGCTGTCGCTGGCGCCGGGCGCGCTGGCGCGCGGCCTGCCGCCGGGCATCGACATGCCCTACTACCACGGGCCGATCTGGACGGGCCCGGCCTCCAACGCCGCCGTGGCCGCGACCTTCGCGGATCTCGTGCTGCCAGGGCGGCTCGGCATCGACAACCCGCTCGACCACCAGCGCTTCGCGCGCGACATGAAGGGCAGGCCCGCGATCCTCGACGCCTCGGGCGAGCGTGGCGAGGCGGTGCTCTTCTCGCCGCATCCCGAGATGGGCGACCTGCTGCGCAAGTACATCGCGCTGGACGGCTATGCGCGGCGCTACCTGCCGGTGCGCGGCCTGCCGGTGCTGCGCGACACGATGCGCTTCTATGCGCCCGCGGACTCGCCGAGCTTCCGCCTCGTCGCCAACGCCGCGCACGACCTGATGACGAGGCCTGGCACGCGGCGCGTCGATCCCGCGCCGGCACGGGCGCAAGCGGCCGCGCCGCCTCCGGATCCGCGCGGCGCGCTGGGCGCGATGCTCGCGCGCGTCGAGCCGGGCAGCGACCCGGACATCGCGCCGCTGCTCGACTTCGTCGCGGGCGGGCTGCGCGAGCGCCTGGCGCGCGCGCCCTGGCCGATCGGCGGCGCATGGGCGCAGGCGGCGGCCGAGGTCGCGCAGGCGGTCGTCGCGCGCTTGCCCGCGCTCGAGGCCGCGCCGGCCGCGCAGCTCCTGCTCGAGGCCGAGCTCGGCCTCGCGCTGCTGGAGACGCTGGCGCGCGCGGCGGACACGGACAGATCGATGGAGTCTCCATGAACGCCAGCACGGGCGAGGCGGACGTCGTCCTCTCGCGGGTCCGCAAGTCCTTCGGCGCGGTGGTCGCCGTCGACGACGTCAGCCTGTCGATCGCGCGCGGCTCGATCGTGTCGCTGCTCGGGCCCTCGGGCTGCGGCAAGACGACGACGCTGCGCCTCGTCGCCGGATTCGAGCGGCCGGACGCGGGCGAGGTGTCGATCCGCGGCGCGCGCGTCAACGACGTCCCGCCCTATCGCCGCGACTTCGGCATGGTGTTCCAGAGCTACGCGCTCTTCCCGCACCTGACGGTCGCCGACAACGTGGGCTTCGGCCTGCGCATGCGCCACGTGCCGCGCGAGGAGCGCAGGCGGCTGGTGGCCGAGGCGCTGGCGCTGGTGAAGCTCGAGGGCTTCGCCGACCGCCAGCCGCGCCAGCTCTCCGGCGGCCAGCAGCAGCGCGTGGCGCTGGCGCGCGCCATCGTCTTCAAGCCCGCGGTGCTGCTGCTCGACGAGCCGCTGGGCGCGCTCGACAAGATGCTGCGCGAGGAGATGCAGGTGGAGCTGCGCCAGCTCCAGCAGCGCCTCGCCATCACCACGGTCTTCGTCACCCACGACCAGGAGGAGGCGCTGACGCTCTCCGACCGCGTCGCGGTGATGCGCGGCGGGCGCATCGAGCAGGTCGGCGCCCCGCGCGAGATCTACGAGCGCCCGGCGACGGAGTTCGTCGCCGGCTTCCTCGGCGCCAGCAACTTCCTCGACGCAGAGGTCGCGGAGCCGGGGCGCGTGCGCGTCGGCGGCGCGGGCTTCGACGTGCCGGGCGCGGCGGGCGTGCCGGGGACGCGGCTGCGCCTGGCCGTGCGGCCGGAGCGCGTGGTGCTCTCGCCCGATGGCGGCGAGGGGCTGGAGGCGACGCTGCGCGACGTGATCTTCCGCGGCTCGACCGTGCATTTCTACCTCGAGAGCGCGATCGGGCCGCTGCTCGCCTATCGCCAGAACGAGGATGGCGGCGACCGCGGCCTGCGGCCCGGCCAGCGCGTGCGCTGCAGCTGGTCGCCCGGGAGCGCGGTGGTGGTCGCGCCGCTCGGGGACGCGACGCGGTGAGCGCGCGCGGACGCCTCTTCGGCTGGGGGATCCTGCTGGTCCCGCTGGCGGTCTCCGTGGCGCTGTTCGTCGGGCCGCTCGCGCAGCTCTTCATGATCAGCCTGCGCGAGCCGTCCTCGACCGAGCTCTACGGCACGGGCTGGACGCTCGCCAACTACACGCAGCTCGCCGAGGACGACTTCATCGCGCGCATCGTCTGGCGCACGATGTGGACGTCGTTCCTGGTGCTGGGCTGCGCGCTTGCCATCGGATACCCGGTGGCCTGGCGCATCGCGCGCATGCCGCCGCGCAAGCGCAGCCTGGTGCTGCTCGCGCTGCTCTTCCCGCTGATGGTCTCCAACGTCGTGCGCGCCTATGGCTGGGTGGCGATCCTCGGCCGGCGCGGCGTCGTGAACACGACGCTGCAGCAGGCCGGCGTGATCGACTTCCCGATGGCGCTGCTCTTCACGCCCGAGGCGGTGGTGATGGGCCTGCTGACGATCCTGCTGCCCTACATGGTGATCTCGATCGCCAACGCGCTCGCCACGCTCGACCCGCGCTACGAGGAGGCGGCGGCCTCGCTCGGCGCCGGGCCGATCCGCAGCTTCATCCACGTCGTCTTCCCGCTCTCCGCGCCCGGCGTCGCCTCGGGCGCGCTGCTGGTCTTCCTGCTGACGCTCAGCGCCTATGTCACGATCACGCTGCTCGGCGGGCCGCGCTCGAAGCTGCTGGTGAGCCTGGTCTACGACAGCGTCGTGGCGTTCCAGTGGCCGCAGGCCGCGGCGCTCGCCTTCGTGCTGCTGGCGCTCGCGCTCGCCACATGCGGCCTCATCCTCGCGGTGCTGCGCCCGGGCCGGGTGCAGGGAGGTGCGCGATGAGCGCGATCCCCGGGGAGCGCGCGGAGCGCGTCGGGCGCGCGATCACCGCCACGGCGACGGTGGTGGCGTTCTTCCTCGTCTTCGCGCCGATCCTGATCGTGCTCGTGACGGCCTTCTCGCCGACCGAGTACTTCGTCTTCCCGCCGCCGGGGCTGAGCCTGCGCTGGTTCGAGGAGTTCTTCCGCCTCGACAACATGCGCGCGGCCTTCGTGCTCAGCCTGCAGGTGGCGCTGGTCTCGGCGAGCGTCGCGGCGCTGCTGGGCACGCTCGCGGCGCTGGCGCTGGCGCGGCGCGGCGGCTGGGTCGCGGGGCTGCTGCAGGGGCTG
>CANMWW010000021.1 GCA_947500965.1 Alphaproteobacteria bacterium | reverse complement strand
GCGCGGCACGGGATTGTGCGGCGGCGCGCCCCGTCGCAGCATGCGACCCGCTGCAGACGGGAGACGGCCATGGAGAGCTTCGACATCGCGGTGATTGGCGCGGGCATCGCCGGCGCCTCCGCGGCCTGGGCGATGGCCGCGCGGCACAGGGTCGTGCTGCTCGAGCGCGAGGCACAGGCCGGCTACCACACCTCGGGCCGCTCGGCGGCGCTGTTCTCAGAGACCTATGGCAACGCGACGGTGCGCGGCCTTTCCGTCGCCAGCCGCGACTTCCTGATGTCGCCGCCCGCGGGATTCTCCGAGCACGCGCTGCTCGCGCCGCGCGGCGTGATGTTCGTCGGCACCGAGGGCCAGGAGGCGCTGCTCGCCGGCATCGCCGAGGAAGGCGCGCGCCTCGTGCCGAGCGTGCGCGAGATCCCCGTGGCGGAGGCGCTGGCGCGCGTGCCGTCGCTGCGCCGCGACTGGGTGCGCGGCGCGGTCGTCGAGCCCGACGCGATGGACATCGACACGAACGCGATGCTCGCGGGGTTCCTGCGCGCGCTCAGGCAGCGCGGCGGGCAGGTACGCATGGAGGCCGAGCTGCGCGGCCTCGCCCATGACGGACAGGGCTGGCGGCTGGACACGCGCACCGGCGCGATCCGCGCGCAGGTGGTCGTCGACGCCGGCGGCGCGTGGTGCGACGCGATCGGCGCGATGGCCGGCGCGCGGCCCATCGGCCTCGTGCCGAAGCGGCGCACGGCCTTCCTCGTCGAGCCGCCGCCGGGCAGCGGCGCCGAGGCCTGGCCCTCGGTGATCGCCGCGGACGAGAGCTTCTACTTCAAGCCCGATGCCGGGAAGCTGCTCTGCTCGCCCGCCGACGAGACGCCGAGCGAGCCCTGCGACGCGCAGCCCGACGAGCTCGACGTCGCGATCGCGGTCGACCGCATCCAGCAGGCCGCCGACATCCCGGTCGCGCGCATCGCCCATCGCTGGGCGGGGCTGCGCAGCTTCGTCGCCGACAAGACGCCGGTGGCCGGCTACGACCCCGTCGTGCCGGGCTTCTTCTGGCTCGCGGGCCAGGGCGGCTACGGCTTCCAGACGACGCCGGCCATGGCGCTGTGCGCGGCCGCGCTGGTGGATCGCCGCGCGCTGCCCGCCGCGATCGCCGATCGCGGCGTGTCCGAGGCCGCGCTGTCGCCGGGGCGCTTCAGCGGGGCTTGAAGCGACCGCAAGACAAACTGGTTTGAGCGCGCGGGGCCCGCGCCCGCATCCTCCGGCTGCATTCCTGGAGGAGCCGGCCGATGCGCAAGGTCCATGTCATCCACGAGAACGACGCTTGGGTCGACCCGCTGCGCGCGCAATTCGCGCGGCTGGGGACGCCCTTCGAGGAGCTGTTCCTCGACCGCGGCCTGCTCGACCTGACGCGCCCGCCGCCGGAGGGCGTGTTCTACAACCGCATGAGCGCGTCCTCGCACACGCGCGGCCATCGCTACGCGCCGGAATACGCGGCCGCCGTGCTCGAATGGCTCGCACGCCACGGCCGCACCGTGGTGAACGGGCGGCGCGCGCTGGCGCTCGAGGTCAGCAAGGTCGCGCAGTACCAGGCGCTGGCCAGGTTCGGCGTGCGCACGCCGGACACGATCGCCGCGATCGGCCCCGAGCACATCGCCGAGGCGGCGGAGCGCCTCGGCTTCCCCGTGATCCTCAAGCACAACCGCGCCGGCAAGGGCCTGGGCGTCAAGCTGGTGCTGGGCGCCGAGGGCCTTGCCCAGCACCTCGCCGACCCGTCGGTCGAGCAGCCGGTCGACGGGATCTGGCTGGTGCAGCGCTACATCCGCGCGCCCGAGCCCTTCATCACGCGCGTCGAGTTCGTCGGCGGGCGCTTCCTCTACGCGGTGCGCGTCGACACCTCGCAGGGCTTCGAGCTCTGCCCCGCGGACCAGTGCCAGGCGGAGGCGGGCGCGGCCTGCCCGGCCGTGGCGCCGGGCGCGCGCTTCGGCATCGTCGAGGGATTCTCGAGCCCGCTGGTCGCGCGCTACGAGGCCTTCCTCGCCGCCAACGAGATCGGCGTGGCGGGCATCGAGTTCATCGTCGACGGCGAGGGCAATGCCTTCACCTACGACGTCAACACGAACACCAACTACAACCCCGAGGCCGAGGCGCGCGCCGGGCGCTCGGGCATGGGCGCGATCGCGCGCCACCTCGACGACCTGCTCCACGCGACCCGCCACGACGCGCCCTGCCCCGCCATCGCCGCGGAGTAGCGCCGCCCGCTCCCGGCTCGCTTGCCCTCCCCGTCGCCGCGCCGACGCGCGGCGCCACCCCTCCCATCCGCGCTCCGCGCGGACGGGAGGGGAGCCATGGGCAGGGGCCATCCGCGCTCCGCGCGGACGGGAGGGGAGCCATGGGCAGGGGCCATCCGCGCTCCGCGCGGACGGGAGGGGAGCAAGGCAACCCGGCTCCTCCCCCGGCCGCGCAGCGCGCGGCTGGGGGAGGTGGCGCGCGCCGCGAGGCGCGCGACGGAGGGGGCAGGCGTCTCCTGCGCGCAAGCGCCCGGTGCGCCAACGGAAGGGGGCGCCGGGCCGGGAAAGACTGGCGCGGCGCCCCATGCGCGCGGCAGGCTGTGCGCGTCCGCAACGGAGCCCGCCGCGCATGCGCATCTTCACCGCCTCGCTCGTCACGGAGACCAACACCTTCTCGCCGATCCCGACCGGGGAGCGCAGCTTCGCCGATCGCATGCTCCGGCGCGGCGACGGCTCGCGCGAGCCGCCCACCGGCGGCAACATCCCGCTGATCGTCTGGCGCGAGCGCGCCGAGCGCGACGGCCACGAGGTCGCGGAGGGGCTCTGCGCCTATGCCGCGCCCGCCGGGCGCACCCTCGCCGCGGCCTACGCGAAGTTCAAGGCGGCGATCCTCGAGGACCTGCGCGCGGCGATGCCGGTCGACGCGGTCATGCTGTTCATGCACGGCGCGATGGTCGCGCATGGCCAGGACGACTGCGAGGGCGACGTCGCCGCGGCGGTCCGCGCCATCGTGGGGCCGCGCGTGCCGATCGGCATGGAGCTCGACCTGCATTGCCACCTCACCGAGGCGATGCGCACGTCCTGCGACGTCATCGTCGCCTACAAGGAATACCCGCATGTCGACGCGGCCGACCGCGCCCACGAGGTCTACGACCTGGTGACGCGCGCCGCGCGCGGCGAGATCAGGCCGGTCATCGCCTTCCACGACTGCCGCATGATCGACATGTGGCGCACGCCGGTCGAGCCGATGAAGTCCTTCGTCGCGCGCATGGCCGCGCTCGAGGGGCGCGACGGGATCCTCTCCGTCTCCTTCGGCCATGGCTTTCCCTGGGGCGACGTCGCCGACGTGGGCGCCAGGACCGTGGTGGTCGCCGATGGCGACGAGGCGAAGGCGCGCGCGCTGGCCGCACGCCTCGCCGCCGAGGTCTTCGCGATGCGCGACGCCACGCATACCGCGCACGACACGGTCGACGCAGCGATCGACGCCGCGCTGGCTGCGCCGCGCGGGCCGGTCGTGCTCGCCGAGGTCGCCGACAATGCCGGCGGCGGCGCGCCGTCCGACAGCACCTTCGTGCTGCGGCGGCTGGTCGAGCGCGGCGTGCGCGATGCCGCGATCGGTCATTTCTGGGACCCGGTCGCGGTGCGCTTCTGCGCCGAGGCCGGCGAGGGCGCGACGCTGGAGCTGCGCGTGGGCGGCAAGTGCGGCCCGGTCTCCGGCGACCCCGTCGACCTCGTGGCCACGGTGCGCCGCGTCGTCGAGGACCATCGCCAGACCGGGCTCAGCGGCGGCACCAGCGCGATGGGCACGACCGTCTGGATCGAGGCCGGCGGCATCGACATCGTGCTCAACACCGCGCGCACGCAGCCCTTCCACCCCGACGGCTTCGAGAAGCTTGGCATCGAGCTCGCGCGGCGGCGCATCGTGGTCGTGAAGTCGACGCAGCATTTCCACGCGGGCTTCGCGCCCATCGCCGCCGCGATACGCTACGTCGCGACGCCGGGTTCGATCGCGCCGAGCTTCGAGTCGATCCCCTACACGAAGCGGCGCCTGCCCTACTGGCCGCGCGTCGCCGATCCCTTCGCCACCTGAGGAGCAGGCAGATGCAGGTCCCGACGATCATCGGCCATCGCGGCGCGCGGACCAACGCGCCGGAGAACACGCTCGCCGGCCTGCGCCGCGCCCACGAGGAAGGGGCGACCTGGGTCGAGTTCGACGTGAAGCTGACGCGCGACGGCGTGCCCGTGCTGATCCACGACGAGACGGTGGACCGCACCACCGACGCGCGCGGCGCCGTGCGCGAGATGACGCTCGCAGAGATATCGCGCATCGACGCGGGCTGCCCCGCGGTCTTCGGCGACCGCTTCCGAGGCGCGCGCATCCCGACGCTGGAGGAATCGCTCGCCCTGCTGCTGTCGCTTGGCATGGGCTTCAACCTCGAGGTCAAGCCCTGCCCCGGCCTCGAGCGCGAGACGAGCCACGCGGCGCTCGCCGTGGTCGCGCGAAGCTGGCCCGCCGGCGCGCCCGTCCCGGTCATCTCGTCCTTCAAGGCGGCCTCGCTCGAGGCCGCGCGCGAGGCCGCGCCCGCCCTGCCGCGCGGCTACCTCGCCGAGCGGCTCGAGGGCGACTGGATCGGCGCGGCGCGCGCGCTGGGCTGCGCCACGATCCACCCGGGCTTCCGCCACCTCGAGCGCGCGCAGGTCGAGGAGGCGCATAGCCACGGCTTCCCCGTGCTGGTCTGGACCGTCAACGACGCCGCGCGCGCCGTCGAGATCCGCGGCTGGGGCGCCGACAGCCTGATCAGCGACGTGCCCGGCGCCATCGCGGCGGCGATCGCGTGAGCGGCGCGCGGCGCGCCCCGGCGGCGGGGCGGCGGCGGGCGCCCCGGGCCCTGCCCTCGGGTCGCTCGGGCCTTTCAAACCCGCCGGGGCTGCGCTAGGTACGTCCACGCCGCGCGCGTCGCGCGGGCCATGACGAAGACTCCCTCTCCAGGACGCAAGCCGGGAACCCGCCTTCATGTTCGCCCTCAAGCCGATCGTCATCTCCGGCCGCGAGGTCCTTCCCCTGGTCGAGGGCGGCAAGGGCATCTCGGTGTCGAATGGCGAGAGCTCCGGCGCCTGGGCGCGGGCCGGCGGCGTCGGGACCTTCTCCGGCGTCAACGCAGATTCCTACGACGCCGACGGCAATCTCGTGGAGCAGCACTATCACGGGCGCACGCGGCGCGAGCGCCACGAGGAGCTGATCGCGCACTCGATCCGCGGCGGCATCGCGCAGGCGCGCATCGCGCACGAGACCTCGGGCGGCCAGGGCCGCATCCACATGAACATCCTGTGGGAGATGGCGGCCGCCGAGCGCATCCTCCACGGCATCCTCGAGGGCGCGCAGGGCCTGGTCCACGGCGTCACCTGCGGCGCGGGCATGCCCTACAAGGTCGCGGAGATCTGCGCGCGCTACGGCGTCTACTACTATCCGATCATCTCCTCGGCGCGCGCCTTCCGCGCGCTTTGGAAGCGCTCCTACCACAAGTTCCGCGACGGCCTCGGCGCGGTGGTCTACGAGGATCCGTGGCTGGCCGGCGGGCATAACGGCCTGTCCAACGCCGAGGACCCGCGCAAGCCCGAGCCGCCGCTGCCGCGCATCGTCGAGCTGCGCAAGCAGATGAACGAGTTCGGCCTGCAGCAGACGCCGATCGTGATGGCGGGCGGCGTGTGGTTCCTGCGCGAATGGGCGGAGTTCCTCGACAACCCGGATGTCGGCCCGATCGCCTTCCAGTTCGGCACCCGGCCGCTGCTGACGCAGGAAAGCCCGATCAGCAGGGAGTGGAAGGAGCGGCTGCTCCACCTGCGCAAGGGCGACATCCTGCTGCATCGCTTCTCGCCGACGGGCTTCTATTCCTCGGCGGTGATCAACCCGTTCCTGCGCGAGCTCGAGGAACGCTCGCGCCACCAGGTGCCCTACGCCACCGCTCCCGTCGGCGAGATGACCGACGAGCTGGCGATCGGCGCGCGCGGCCGGAAGGTGTTCCTCGCCCCGGCCGATCGCGCCCACGCGCTGCAATGGATGGCCGAGGGCCATACCGAGGCGCTGCGCACGCCCGATTCGACCCTCGTCTTCGTCGCGCCGGCGCGCGCCGAGGCGATCCTGCGCGACCAGGTGGACTGCATGGGCTGCCTCTCGGCCTGCATGTTCTCCAACTGGGCGCAGAACGAGGAGGGCACGACCGGCAAGAAGGCCGACCCGCGCTCCTTCTGCATCCAGAAGACGCTGCAGGACATCGCCCATACCAGCGACGTCGACACCCAGCTGATGTTCGCCGGGCACAACGCGTATCGCTTCTCCGAGGACCCGTTCTACGCCAACGGCTTCATCCCGACGGTGAAGGAACTGGTCGACCGCATCGCTTCCGGCGATTGACCCCACGACGTGTAATGTTTCCAGCCTGCTGGTGATCCACCTGCCGGGGCTGGACATTTTCCGGGAGCCGCTGATATTCAGCGGGCATGACCGGCATCCGCCCCTTCACTCAGGCGCTCGAGCGGCTCAAGCGCCACCGGCTGCGCCCCACCCGCCAGCGCCTCGCGCTCGTGCGGCTGCTCTTCGAGCGCGGCGACCGCCACGTGACGGCCGACCAGCTCCATGCCGAGGCCGCGGCGGCGGGCGTGCGCGTCTCGCTCGCGACGATCTACAACACGCTGAACCAGTTCACCGCGGTGGGCGTATTGAGGGAAGTGGTGGTCGAGGCCGGCCGGTCCTACTTCGACACCAACGCCTCCGAGCACCACCACATCCTCGTCGAGCCGACGGGCGAGCTGATCGACATCCCGGCCAGCGATGTCCAGGTCAGCGCCGCGCCGAGGCTGCCGGAGGGCATGGCGCTGCGCCGCATGGATGTCATCCTGCGCGTCACGAGGACCTGATAGGTCAACTTTCCCCGATAGGTGAAAAATAGTCTGGAACGTCTCCAGACTATTGACTTGCCGCATCCGGCCATCTACCTCTCCGCGCGCCGCGACGGCCGAGCCATGCTGGCGCGGCGCCAGGGCAAATCCGGAGGAGAGAAACCGATGCCGAAGCTCAAGGGTACGAAGACCGAGGAGAACCTGAAGGCCGCGTTCGCTGGCGAGAGCCAGGCGAACCGCCGCTACCTCTATTTCGCGCAGAAGGCCGACGTCGAGGGCCACAACGACGTCGCCGTCGTGTTCCGCTCCACCGCCGAGGGCGAGACCGGCCACGCGCACGGCCATCTCGAGTTCCTCGAGGAGTCGGGCGACCCGGCGACCGGCCTGCCGATCGGCACCACCTCTGACAACCTGAAGGCCGCGATCGCGGGCGAGACGCACGAGTACACCGACATGTACCCGGGCATGGCGAAGTCGGCCCGCGAGGAGGGCTTCGACGAGATCGCCGACTGGTTCGAGACCCTGGCGAAGGCCGAGAAGAGCCACGCCGGCAAGTTCCAGAGGACCCTCAACGAGATGGCGAAGTAATCGGCATCCCGACGGGGCCGCGGGCCGCGCGCGACGCGCGGTCCGCGGCGCCGGCACGCGCGCGCGTGCCGCAAGGACTGACGCGAGGGAAGGGAACACGACGATGCGCGAAGGCAGCCTCGAGGCACCGACCAGGCACCCGATCGACTGGCACAATCCCGATTTCTGGGACGAGGCCAAGCTCGAGGCCGAGCTGCGCCGCGTCTACGACATCTGCCACGGCTGCCGGCGCTGCTTCAACCTCTGCGACTCCTTCCCCAAGCTCTTCGACTTCATCGACGGCGCGCCCAACGAGAGCGTCGAGGACCTGTCGACCCAGCAGCTCAAGGAAGTCGTGGACGCCTGCACGCTCTGCGACATGTGCTTCCTGACGAAATGCCCCTACGTGCCGCCGCACGAGTGGAACCTCGACTTCCCGCACCTCATGCTCCGCGCCCGCGCCATCGAGGCGCGCAAGAACGGCGTGAAGTGGAACGAGGCCGCGCTCACCCAGACCGACCGCAACGGCAAGCTGGCCGCCCTGGCCGCGCCGATCGCGAACTGGGCCTCCAAGGAGGATAACGGGCTCACCCGCCCGCTGATGGAGAAGGCGCTCGGCGTGCACCGCGAGGCGCGCCTGCCGAAGTTCAACACCGCGACCTTCAAGATGCGCGACCGCGCCGATCCGGCCTCGCCGAACCCCGAGGCGCCGGCCTACGGCCAGCGCAAGGCCGCGCTCTACGCGACGTGCTTCGTCAACTACAACGACCCCGCGATCGGCATGGCCGCGCGCGGCGTGCTCGCCCGCAACGGCGTCGAGACGCGCGTCGAGTACCCGCGCTGCTGCGGCATGCCGCAGCTCGAGCGCGGCGAGCTCGAGAAGGTGGCCGCCGCCGCGAAGGCCACGGCCGCGCATTTCTCGCCGCTGATCGACGAGGGCTGGGACATCGTCGCGCTGGTGCCGTCCTGCGCGCTGATGCTGAAGTTCGAGTGGCCCCTGATCGTGCCCGAGGACCCGCTGGTGAAGAAGCTCGCCCAGGCGACCTTCGACATCACCGAGTACGTGGTCGACATCCACAAGCGCCATGGCCTGGCGCCCGGCCTGCGGCCGCTCGAGGGCGGCGTCGCGGTCCACATCGCCTGCCACGCGCGCGCCCAGAACATGGGCCCGAAGGCGGCGGAGATGCTGCGCCTCATCCCCGAGCCCGACGTGCAGGTGATCGAGCGCTGCTCGGGCCATGGCGGCAGCTGGGGGATCATGAAGGAGAACTTCGAGGTCGCGGTGAAGGTCGGCAAGCCGGCCGCGCGCGCGGCCGCGAAGTCGGGCAAGGCGCATCTCGCCTCCGAGTGCCCTCTGGCGGGCGACCACCTCGCGCAGGTGATCGACCGCCTGGGCGAGGGCGGCAAGGCGCCGGACCCGAAGCACCCGATCGAGCTCTTCGCGAAGGCCTACGGCCTCGCCTGAGCCCGCCCCACCCGACGCAGAGAGCCCGAAGCAGAGAGCCCTGAGCAGAGAGCCCCAAGCAGAGAGGACGAGATGCTTGCCGCCATGAAGACGCAGATCACCCGCGCCGACATCCTGCCCGCCGACGTCTACGGCCGCGAGCGCCGCTCGCTGCGCGCGGACATCGTGGAGATGAAGAAGCTGCGCCGCGTCGCGGTCGGCCCCTTCGCGACGTTCTACTTCGAGAACTACCGCACGATGTGGCACCAGGTGCACGAGATGCTCTTCATCGAGAAGGGCGGCGAGGAGCAGATCGCCGACGAGCTCCGCGCCTACAACCCGCTGATCCCGAAGGGCAGCGAGCTGGTGGCCACGGTGATGCTCGAGATCGAGGACGCCGAGCGCCGCGCGCGCACGCTCGCCCGGCTCGGCGGGATCGAGCGGCACATGTTCATCTCGCTCGGCGCGGAACGCGTCTCCGCGCGCCCCGAGGGCGACATCGACCGCACCAAGGCCGACGGCAAGACCAGCTCGGTGCATTTCGTGCACTTCGACTTCACGCCGGAGCAGGTCGCGCGCTTCCGCGACGCCTCGGTGCAGGCGATCGTCGGCATCGACCACCCCGAATACAGCCACATGGCGGTACTGTCCGGCCCGGCGCGCGAGGCGCTTGCGCGCGACTTCGCGGCCTGAGGGCGCTTGCGGCCATGGGGTGCGCGGCGTGAGCGACGCGGCCGGGTTCGATATCCGCCCGGACGACCTTTCCGGCGAGGCGACGCGCGACCTGCTGCGCCTGCACCTGCAGGCCGCGCGCGCGAACTCGCCGCCGGGCAGCGTCTTCGCGCTCGACCTGTCGGGGCTGAAGCGGCCCGATATCCTCGTCTGGTCCGCCTGGCGGGGGGATCGTGTCGCCGGCATCGGGGCGCTCAGGATCGATCCCGGCCTCTACGGCGAGGTCAAGTCGATGCGCACGCATCCCGATTTCCTGCGCTGCGGCATCGCCGGCATGATCCTGGCCCGCATCGTCGCCGAGGCGCGCGCGCGCGGGCTTGCGCGGCTGAGCCTGGAGACCGGCACCGGCCCCGCCTTCGAGCCGGCGCTGGCCCTCTATCGCAGACACGGCTTCGCCGATGGCGAAAGCTTCGCCGGCTATCCGGACACGCCGTTCAGCCGGTTCCTGCACCTGCCGCTCTGAGAGCGGCAGGGCAGGCGGCGGGTTTCAGTCCACGCGGACGTAGCGGATCTCGAGCTGGTTGTCCGCGCGATGCGGCGCGGTCACCTTGGCCGACATCGCCCAGGGGATCATCATGTGGTACAGCACGAGGTGCCCGACCTCGGCGTTGTGCATGCGGTGCGCTTCGCGGATCATGCCGCGGCGCTTCTCGGGATCCGGCTCCACCTGCGCCTTCTCCACCAGCGCGTCGAACTCGGCGTTCGAGTAGCCGCCGCCGTTCCAGGACGAGCCGCCGACCTTGGCGCGGCTCATCATGATGCCGCGCAGCGTGTACATCGCGTCGTAGGTCGGCACGCCCCAGGACAATCCGTAGAAGCTGGTCTCGCCGCGCGCGATGCGCGGGAACATCTGCCCGGGCGGCAGCGTGTTCACCTTCAGCTGGATGCCGACCTGGGCGAGCATCGGCGCGATGGCGACGCAGACCTCGTCATAGGCGCCGACCGGGCAGTCGAGCGTGAGGTCGAAGCCGTTCGGGTAGCCGGCCTCGGCGAGCAGGCGCTTGGCCTTCTCGCGGTCGAGCGGCAGCCGCGCCTGCTCGATCGACCTGTCAAAGCCATTGACGTAGTGCGTCCACATCGATCCCGACGCGATGCCCTGGCCGCGCAGCACGCGGCGGATGATCGCCTCGACGTCGATGGCATGCGCGATCGCCTGGCGCACGCGCAGGTCCTTGAGCGGGTTCCGGCCCTTGACCGACGAGAACTGCAGCTCGTCCTTCGACTGGTCGAAGCCGAGGAAAACGGTGCGGTTCTCCTGGCCCTCGATCACCTTGATGCGCTGGTCCGCCTTGAGCTTGGCCACGTCGTTGGGCGGCACGTTGATGACGATGTCGACGTCGCCCGACAGCAGCGCCGCGATGCGCGTCGCGTCGGACGAGATCGTGAGGTGCACGTATTCCGTGACGTTGCCCTCGACGCGGCCCCAGTAGGACGGGTGGCGGGCCATCACCGTGCGCGTGTCGGTGTCGCGGCTCCTGAGCATGAAGGGGCCGGTGCCGTTCATGTTGCGCGCGGCGAAGGTCTCCTCCTTCGCGGCGACGTTCTGCGGCACGGTCGACCTGTTGGCCTCCGCCCAGGCGCGGTTCATGACGAAGATGCGGCTCATCTTCTCGGGCAGCACCGCGTCCGGGTACTTGGTCGTGATGTCGACCGTCATGTCATCGACCTTCTCGATGCCGGCGACGCTGTCGATGTAGATCGTGACGTTCGACGTGCGCTCCAGCGCGCGGCGGTAGCTGAACACCACGTCGTCGGCCGAGAGCGTCGCGCCGTCGTGGAACTTCACCCCCGGGCGCAGGAAGAAGCGCCAGCGCGTCGGCTCGACCGCCTCCCAGCGCGTGGCGAGCACGGGCACCGGCTTCAGGTCCTTGTCGCGGCCGACCAGCGGCTCGTAGGCCTGCAGCAGGATCGCGAAGTTCACCTGCGAGTTCTGCGCGTGCGGGTCGAGCGTCGAGGCGTCCGCGTTGATGGCGAGGCGGAAGGTCTTCGCCTCGGCGGGCATCGCCGCGCCCGCCAGCAGCAGTGCGAGCGCGACGGCGCCGGCACGCAATCCGTTTGCCTTTGTCATGGATCTCCTCCGTGGCGCCGCGGATGCGCGGCGAGATGGACGCCGATCTTGCGGGCTGCCGGCGGGCGCGCGCAACCCCGCGCGCGCGGGCAGCGCCGTCAGCGGAAGTTCTCGCCCGGGTCGGTGCCCCAGAACTCCGCGCGCGCGATCCAGCCGCGGAATCCCCCGGCTTCCATGCGGCACCAGGCGTCGCGGCACTCCAGCAGCTTGCCCACCACGCCGGGCTCGAGCCGCGCCACCGCGACAGCGTCGGCCGACGGGTCGCGGCGCAGGGCGCGGATCTCGCCGGTCACCACGCCGTAGCGCGCGCCGGAGAGCAGGGCGCGGCTGACCCAGCCCTCCGTCCCGTTGGAGTCACGCACCTTGCGCCACTGGTCGGATTCGGCGAGCACGCGCACCGGCAGGTGGCGGCGCTTCACGACCCATTCGATCGGGTGCTGGTTGCCCGGGCCGACGCGCAGGTTGACG
>CANMWW010000020.1 GCA_947500965.1 Alphaproteobacteria bacterium | reverse complement strand
GGTCGAGGGGCTGATGGAAGGCGGCGCCGACGTCGCCTGGATCGAGACCATGTCCGCCGTCGAGGAGATCCGCGCCGCCACGCGCGCCGCCGCGCGGCTCGGCATGCCCTGCGTCGTCACCGCGAGCTTCGACACCGCCGGCCGCACGATGATGGGCGTGCAGCCGGGCAAGCTGGTGGAGTTCGCGACCTCGCTCTCGCCGGCGCCGCTCGCGGTCGGCGCCAATTGCGGCGTCGGCGCGAGCGACCTCGTCGCCTCGGTGCTCGCGATGGAGGCCGCGCGGCCGGAGACCGTCATCGTCGCCAAGGCGAATTGCGGCATCCCCCGCGTCACGGCCAGCGGCACCATCTACTCGGGCACGCCGGAGCTCATGGCCGAGTACGCGCGGCTCGCGGTCGACGCCGGCGCGCGCATCGTCGGCGGCTGCTGCGGCACCTCGCCCGGCCATCTTGCCGCGATGCGCCGCGCGCTCGACGCGCACGTGCCGCGGCCGCGCCCCGACCTCGACCTGCTCGTCTCGCTGCTCGGGCCGTTCGTCTCCCCCCCGGCGGCGCCGGGGCGGGAGGGCGCCGCGCGCCGGTCCACGCGACGCCGCGGCTGAGCGCGCCCATGCTCCGCGCCGCGGCCTTCATGTCGCTGGCGATCCTGTGCTTCGTGGCGCAGGACGCGGCGATCAAGTGGCTCGCGGGCGACTATGGCGTGATGCAGATCGTGCTGCTGCGCACGACGCTGTCGCTGGCGCTGGTGCTCGCCTTCGCCGCGGCGGGCGGATTGCGCGTGCTGCGCACGGGCCATCCCTGGCTGCATTGCGCGCGCGGCGCGCTGCTCTTCGTCTCGGGCGCGACGTTCTTCTACGCCTTCGGCCACCTGCCGCTCGCCGACGCCTACGCGATCTTCTACATGGTGCCGCTCGCCAGCACGGTGCTCGCGGCGATGCTGCTGGGCGAGCGCGTGCCGTCGCGCGCCGCGGCGGCGATCGCCACGGGCCTCGCCGGCGTCGGCGTGGTCGTGGTGCCGCAGATCGGCGGCGGCGAGGCCCTCGCCTATGCCGCCTGCGTGCTCGGCACGCTGAGCTACGCCTTCGTCGGGGTGATCACGCGCAAGCTCAGCGCCGGCGAGACGCGGCTGGCGATGCTCTTCTATCCCTGCGTCGTGATGGTCGCGATCTCGCTGCCCATGGCCCCCTTCGGCTGGTCGACCCCCGCCGGCGCCGACATCGCCGTCTTCGTCGCGATCGGCGCGCTCTGGCCGCTGGCGACGATGTTCTTCGCCGCGGCGCTCAAGCATGGCGAGGTCGCGCGCATCGCGCCCTTCGAGTACAGCTCGATCGTCTGGGTGGTCGCGGTCGACTTCCTGCTCTTCGGCATCGTGCCCGCGGCCGCGACGCTGGCGGGCAGCGCGGTCATCATCGTCGCCTGCCTGCTCCTGATCGAGCGGCGCCCGCCGCAGGCGGCCTGAGCGATGCGCAAGGGCGGCGGCCATGGAGGCAAGCGCGGCGACGCGCGGCGGGAAAGGCCGGCGCAGGGGCCGCGCCCGGCGCATGGTCCGCGTCCCGTGCATGGTCCGCGTCCCGTGCATGGCCCGCGTCCCGTGCATGGCCCGCGCCCGGAGCAGGCGCACCGGCACGCGAGCGACCTCGTGCGCGTCGCCGGGCTGCACGCGGTGCAGGCCCTCTTCGCGCGCGATCCCGGGCGCATCGAGCGGCTCTTCCTGCTGCCTGCGCAGCGCGACGCCGCCCAGCCGATCCTCGCGGCGCTGTCGCGCGCGCGCCGGCCCTGGCGCGAGGTGGGCGAGGAGGAACTCGCGCGCGTCGCGGGCAGCGCGATGCATGGCGGCATCGTCGCGGTGGCGCGCCCGCGCCCCGTCGGCCGCTTCGATCCCGCCGCGGTCGCGGCGTGGGCCGCGCGCGGCAGGCCGGTCCTGGTGCTCGACGGCGTCTCGAACCCGCACAACCTCGGCGCCATCGCGCGCAGCGCCGCCTTCCTCGGCGTCGAGCGCGTGATCCTCTCGGCGCATCCCGCGCAGGCGATGCCCTCGGACGCCGCCTATCGCGTCGCGGAGGGCGGGCTCGACCTGCTCGAGCTGCTGCGCGCCGACGACCTGCCTGCCGCGCTGGCGGCGCTGGGCCGGCATTTCCGCGTCGTCGCCACGGCGCTCTCGCGCGACGCGCGCCCGCTCGCCGAGGTGCCGCGTGACCGGCCGGTGGCGCTCGTCCTCGGCAACGAGGAGCGTGGCCTCGGCCGCGCGACGCTCGAGGCCTGCGCGATGGTCGCGCGGATCCCCGGCAGCGGCCTCGTGCAGTCGCTCAACGTCGCCGCGACGGCGGCGATCGCGATCCACCACTTCGCGCAGCCGCGCTGAGGCTTAGCCCGCACGGCATCGCGGCCTAGTCCTGGCGACATGTTTCCGGCCCCGCCGCGCCGCGCTTTCCTGCGCGCGCTGACAGGGGAGGGGCCATGGACACGACGCACGCGATCCCGCAGGGCCGGCCGGTGCCCGAGCTCACGCATCGCAACCATTTCCGCTTCGGCTACGACGGGCGCTGGTTCGTCGCGCGCCCGTCGCCCTACGCGTCCTGGGAGGTCGCCTATGGCCGCGCGCCCGCGGTCCCGGCCGACTGGCGGGCCGCCTGCATCGACACGGCGCGGCTGCTGCGCGCGGCGAGCGACGACGACCTCTGGGTCCTGTCCTCGGGCGGCATCGACAGCGAGGTGGCGCTGCAGGCCTTCATGTTCGCCGGCATCCCGGTGCGCGCCGCGATCACGCGCTTCGCGCGCGACCTCAACCGGCACGACATCGTGCACGCGATACGCTTCTGCGAGGCGCACCAGCTGCCCTACCGGCTGCTGGACATCGACATCGAGCTCTTCTTCGAGTCCGGCGCCGCGCTCGACTACGCGCTGCGCGCGACCTGCGTGCAGCCGCAGCTCCTCCACACGATGTGGGCGATGGACCAGGTGGATGGCTACCCGATCCTAGGCTCGGGCGAGTGCTACCTCGTGCGCCGCGTCCCCGACCCCGACGACCCGGACGACAGGCCCGGGCCCGCGCAGGCCTGGGAGATGCACGAGAAGGAGCGCATCGCCGGCTGGTACCGCCATCTCGTGGCGACGGGCCGCGCGGGCTGCGCCGGGTTCTTCCAGTACGACCCCGGCAACATGCTGGCCTTCCTGCGCGACCCGCTCGTCGCCGCGCTGTGCGACGACCGGCTTCCGGGCCAGCGCGATTCGCGCGGGGTGAAGGGCGAGGTGTACCGGCGCCACTTCCTGCTGCCGCCGCGACCGAAGTTCCACGGCTTCGAGAACGTGATGCATCTCGACGACGCGCTGCGCCCGGTGCTGCGCGAGCGGCTTGGCGCGCATGACGCGGTGGCGCGGACGGCCTATGGCGACCTGCTCGCGAGGCTCGCCCCGTGAGCGCGGCGACGCTTCCCGCCGCCCTGCCCCCGCCGGAGCCGGCGGGCAGGGGGCCTGCCTTCCTCTTCGGCTTCGACGGCGAGGCCTTCGCCAGCCGTCGCTCGCCGGCGCAGCGCTACTGGACGGAGTACGCCCCGGCGTCGCGCGCCCATCGCGGCCTTGCCGCGGAATTCGCCCTTGCGCTCGTGGACGCGGCAGGGCGGCTCGGCCGCATGGAGATCGCCTGGGCCGGCGGCCCGGTCGGCCTCGCCGCCGCGGCGCTCGCGCCGCGGCTCGGCCTGCCGGCGCGGGTCCTGTCGCTGTCGATCGACGGGCTGGGGCCGCCCACGCCGATGACCGGCCTGCCCGCGAGGCGCATCGAGGCGCGCTTCGAGGAGCTGGAGGGCTTCGCGCTGGGCTTCGCACGCGCCGCGGGCTGCGGCAACGCCTGGGCGGCGCTGTCGGCCTTCGCCGCCTCGCATGCCCAATGGCCGGTCCTCGCCGACCATGGCGAGGTCAGGCTGCTCAACCATGGCATCGACGAGCGGCTTGGCATCGTCGCCGCGCCGGCCAGCCTCGCCCTGGTCGACAACGAGGGCTTCACCGCGATCGACCGCTGGCTCGGCGCGGAGCGCCGGCCGGGGGAGGCGCAACTGCTGCGCCGGACGCCCGAGCTGGTCGCGGCCCAGCTCGATTCGCCCTCCAGCCGCGGCTGGATGGCGGATGCGCTCGCGGGCGGCGCCCCTGCGCTGCGCGCCTGGACCAACCATGCGGCGCGCGGGTCCATGTGGCGCCGCGCCTTCCCCGGGCTTCGCCACGCGGAGCCACGCGCGGCCTGGCCCGACCCGGCCTTCCGCGCGCGCATGCAGCGCCTGTCGCTGCGCATGCGGCGGGCGCGGCCGGGCTGCGCGACCCAGCATTTCACGCCGCTCCATCGGCTCCTGCCCCGGCTCGGGCTGGAGGTCCCGCCCGGCCTCGACGAGGACGCGCGGCTCTACGGGCGCGTGGAGATGCCGGCGGCGGCGGGGGCCCTGGAGCCGGGCTCGAGCGGGGCAGGGGAGGAGGCGCCATGAGCGACGGGCACGAGACGCCGGCCGGGGCGAGGCCGGGCGCGGCGCGCGAGCGGCTGCGCTTCCACGAGATCGACTTCGCGCTCTGGCGCCGGGAGATCGCCCCGCTCTGGCACATGGAGGGAGCGGTCCACCTGGTGGCGCCGCTCGTCAACGGCTATGGCCAGCTGCAGTATTGCGGGCGGGAGATCCACGCGCGCGTGCGCCACGTGCCGCTGGCCGCGGAGCTGGACGGCACGCGCATCGCCTGGACGTCGATCTACAACATCTCCGACGAGGCGCTGCGGCTGCGCGGGATCTACGTCCTGCCGGAATGGCGCTCGAACGGGGTCGGGCGGTCGCTGGTCGCCCATGCGATCTCGCTCTGGCCCGGGCGCTTCGGGCGCGTCTTCCTCTATGCCCGGCTCGGCAATGTCGGGCGCTACCGCCGCTGGGGATTCGAGATCGTCCCCGGGCACGTGCCGCGCTCGCATCGCACGGGGATCGAGGGTGGCCAGGAGCGCATCGTGCAGATGATGCTTCGGCGCGCGACGGAGGAAGCGGTGGATCGCGCGGGAGCCGATGCGCGAGGCGCGGCGCCATGGCTCCCTCCGTGATGGTGAAATATCGCCGCAATTCGGCCCCAACTGGTTTATACCGATCTGCGCCCGGGCAACGTCGCCCGGAAGAAAGGGGCCTCCGCACTCATGCTTTCCTCGGCCAAAAAGCCTCATGCCTCGCGCGCTGCGCGCGGCCAGTCCGATTCCGAGCCGGCGGCCTCGCGCGCCGCGCTTCCCCGCCGCGGCTTCGGCGCGATGGCGATCGCCTCCATGCTCGCCGCGACGGCGCTGGGCGCCTGCAGCACGACCGACGGCTCGAGCAGCGGCGCCGAGGGTTCGGGCAGCGGCGCGGGCGGCAGCGGCATCGACCGCAACGCGCTCGGCCGCTCGCTGACCGCCGACCAGCTGCGCGAGGCGCTGGCCCGCGAAGGCGTCTCCGACCGCGTCCTCTTCGGCTACGATTCCGTCGACCTGTCGCCCGAGGCGCGCGCGACGGTGGAGAAGTGGGCCCGCGTCCTGAACCAGGCCGGTGGCACGCGCGTCGCGATCGAGGGCCATTGCGACGAGCGCGGCACGCGCGAGTACAACCTCGCCCTCGGCGAGCGTCGCGCCAACGCGGTGCGCAACTACCTCACCAGCCTCGGCATTCCCGCCGCGCGGGTCCAGACCATCAGCTTCGGCAAGGAGAAGCCGGTGGTCGTGGGCTCGAACGAGCAGAGCTGGGCCCAGAACCGCCGCGGCGTCCTCGCGATCGACTGATCCGGGGCCCGGGTCGTCGTCCAGGGCGGGAATTCCCGACGGGATTTCCGCTCTGGAGACTCCCGTTCCGGCCATCCTAGATTGCAGGCATGGCCGTCCATCGCATCGCGCCCGGAGTGACGCTCGACGACGATGTCCTCGAGCTCGAGGGCATCCGCGCCTCCGGCCCGGGCGGCCAGAACGTCAACAAGGTCTCCAGCGCCGTGTCGCTGCGCCTCGACCTCGACCATGTCTCGGGCATGGACGCGGCGATGCGCGCGCGCCTGGTCGCGCTCGCCGGGCGCCGGCTCACCGCCGCGGGCGTGCTGGTCGTCAAGGCGCAGTCCCAGCGCAGCCAGGTCGCCAATCGCGAGGATGCGCTCGGCCGCGTTCTCGAGCTGCTGCGCGCCGCCGCCATCGCGCCGCGCAAGCGCGTGCCGACCCGCGCCACGGCGGGCAGCCGCAGGCGCCGCCTCGACTCCAAGCGCCGCCGCAGCCTGGTCAAGCGCCAGCGCGGCGATGCCGGCGAGGACGGGTGAGCGCGGTCCTCGACTTCCTGCGCGGCACGGGCCGCGACGATCGCGGCCGGCGCCTGGCCGACATCCGGGCGCTCGACGACGAGCAGCTCGAGCAGCGCGACGACTTCATCCACTGGATCTTCCCCCTCGACGCGCCGGACGCCGCGCGCCCCGGCGCGCCTGTGCTGTCGCCCGAAGACATCGCGGCGATCCGCCGCGACCCGGCGCTGCGCGCCAGCCTGCGCCGCTCCCTCGACCGCATGCTCGCCTTCTACGGCCTGGCCTGGCACGGCGACCGCGCGGGCATCCGCCTCGCGCCCTTCTTCGCGCTGCGCGCCGCCGCCTGGCTTGGCCGCGGCAACCACAATTTCCTGCGCATCGCGCGGATCCTGCGCAGCCTGGTGCTGGCGGGCGAGCGCGAGGCGGCGCAGGCCCTGCTGCAGGTCCTGCGCGAGCTCCATTCCGGCCCCTATGGCCGCGCCATCGGCGCGGAGACGCTCGGCGCCTGGAAGCGCGCCGCCGCGGGCGAGCCGCCCTGACCCTCAGTCCAGCGCGAAGGACAGCCGCGCGTCGCGATGCGCGAGCATGCGCGTCGCGCAGTCGTAGGACATGAGGTCCTCGCCGACCACGAGCGGGCCGCGCCAGGTCTCGCGGACCTCCGCGACCAGCGCCGCGCGGTCGAAGCGCGTCGGCACGAAGTGGTTGAGCACGAGCAGCCTCGCCCCGGCCTCGCGCGCGACGCGACCGACCTCGGCCGGGAGCGTGTGGTAGGCGGCGACGTTGCGCATGCCCTCGGCCGAGCGGTTGGGCGAGGGCTTCATCTCGCGGTGGACGAAGCACTCGTGCACCAGCGCGTCGGCGCCGCGCGCGGCCTCGACAAGCGCGGGGCAGTAGGCGGTGTCGCCGGAGAAGGCGAGCTTGCGCCCGCCCGCCTCGAAGACGAAGCCGAATGCGTCCCTGACCGGCTGGTGCGCGACGGCGACCGCGGTGATGCGCATCGTGCCGTCGTCCCAGATCGTGCCGGCCTCGATCTCCGTCACCTCGATCTCGAAGGCGGCGGTGGAGGGGCGCAGCTCGTGGGCGACGCGCGCGCTGCGCTCCGCCTCCCACAGCGCCATCGTCCCCTCGACGAAGCGCCGCGTGCCGCGCGGTCCGAACACGCGCTGCGGGCGCGCGCGGCCCTGGTGCCAGCTCGACACGACCAGCTGGTAGAGGTCGACGAGGTGGTCGCTGTGCAGGTGCGTCAGCAGCAGCGCGTCGATCGCCGCGCCTTGCGTGCCGGCCTCGACCAGGCGCTGCGTGACGCCCGAGCCGCAATCGACGAGGAAGGCGCGCCCCTCGTGGCGCACGAGGTTCGACGGCCCCATGCGCAGGGGGTCGCATTGCGGGCAGCCCGTGCCGAGCAGGACGAAGTCCATGGGCGCGCCTCAGGCCGGCAGGACGGGGCGCCGGTCGCGCCAGGGCGTGGCGCTCTCCCAGGCCTGGCCGATGCGCAGGACGAGCGCGTCGTCGAGCGGCGGCGCGGCGACCTGCGCGGCCATCGGCAGGCCCTGCGCGTCGAAGCCCGTGCAGGTGCTGAGCGCCGGCATGCCGAGGAGGTTGAACGGCGCGGTGATGAGCGGCCGGCGCAGGTAGTAGAATTTCTGCATGCTCGCCACGGGCGCGGGTGGCGCGAGCATGCCCGCGCAGACGATCGCGTCGACGTCGCGCATCGCCTCGCGCGTCGCGGCGGCGAGGCGGCGGCGCAGGCGCTGGGCGCGCAGGTAGTCCTCGGCGCGCACGAAGGAGCCGAGGAACATGCGCCCGCGCGTGAAGGCGCTGACCTTCTCCGGCGACGCGCGCAGCCATGGCGCGTTGTTGAGGAACGCCTCGCTCGACATGATCGTCGTGTTGGCGACCGTGTAGTCCCAGAGGTCGGGCAGCACGACCTCGCTGATGCGCGCGCCCATGCGGCCCAGCGTGGTCGCCACCTCCTCGAGGTTGGCGTTGACCTCGGGCGTGCCGAGGTCCGGCCCGTCGGAGAAGTTGCGCACCACGCCGATGCGCAGGCCCTTCACCTCGGCGCCGGGCGAGGCGACGTCGCCGCGCGGCGCGACGCCGAGCGTCGCGGGGTCCTTCGGGTCCGGCCCCATGATGGCGGCGAGGATCAGCGCGCAGTCCTCCGTCGTCCAGGCCATCGGCCCGGGATGGTCGAGGGACTGCGAGAGCGGGTGGATGCCGTGGTTGCTCGCGAGGCCGTAGGTTGGCTTGTGCGCCGCGATGGCGTTGAGCGCCGCGGGGATGCGCACGGAGCCGCCGGTGTCCGTGCCGATGGCGCCGAGGCAGAGGCCGGCCGCGACGGCGACGCCCGCGCCGCTCGACGAGCCGCCGGCATAGACCTCCGGGTTCCAGGGATTGCGCGCGGGCGGGGCGAAGGCGTCGAGCGCCGGGCCCCCGAGGCAGAATTCATGGCACTCGAGCTTGCCGAGGATGACCGCCCCGGCGCGCCGCAGCCGCGCGACCACCTCGGCGTCCTGCGCTGGCACGCGGTCCGCGAAGACGCGCGAGCCGAAGGTCGTGCGCAGCCCGGCCGTGTCGATCGCGTCCTTGATGGCCATCGGGATGCCGTGCAGCGGCCCGCGCCATTCGCCGCGGGCGATCTCGGCCTCGGCCTGGCGGGCCGCCGCGCGCGCCTCGTCGGCCGCCACGAGCAGGAAGGCGCGCAGGTGGCCGTCATGGCGCGCGATGCGCGCGAGGCAGAGCTCGACGAGCGCGACCGGCGACAGCCGTCCCGCGCGGATCTCGCGCGACGCCTGGGCGATGGTGGGCGGGAAGCGCTCGCTCACCGGCCGCGCTCCCAGGCCTCGGCCGCGCTCGCCGGCCATGGCTCGTGCTCGCGGATCCCCGGCGCGTCGAGGCGCGCGAGCAGCGCGGCGAGCACGCCATGGGCGGCGTGGAGCTCGGCCAGCTCGGCCTCGCCGATGCGCAGGCCGTTCGCCGTGGCCAGCGCGCGGAAGGCCGCGAGGTCGAGGGCGCGCGGCGGGGATGTCTCGTCCATGGAAGCGTCCTTCGGGATTTCCCGCCGGGGCGGCGGGGCCTAAGATTACCCGCAGGCGCGGCGCGTCATGCAAGCGCGCCGGCACTCGCGGAGGGATGAAGGCTCATGAGGCAGTCGATCAGGTGTTGGGTTCTCGCCGCCGGGCTCGCCGGCCTTGCCGCGCCGGCGCTCGCCCAGACGCTCGTCGTCGCGGCGCTCAAGACGCCGGGCGGCGTCGACGGCGACGCGCTCAAGCCGGGGACGCAGAACGCGGTCACGCAGGTCTACGAGGGCCTCACCGCCTACGCCCGCACCGTCGACGCCGATGGCGTCGGCCGCCTCGACTTCACGAAGGTCGTGCCGCACCTCGCCGAGGGCTGGACGGTGACGCCCGACGGGCGGACCTACGTCTTCACGCTGCGCAAGGGCGTGCGCAGCTTCTTCGGCAACGAGATGACGGCGGCCGACGTCGTGTGGGGCTGGGAGAAGTCGATCGCCCAGAAGCGCACCGGCCTGTTCATCGCCAACGTCACGGGCGTCGAGAAGATCGAGGCGCTCGATACCCATGTCGTGCGCTTCTCGCTGCGCGCGCCGAGCATGGTGTTCCTGCACCTGCTCACGAACTACGTGCCGGCGATCTACGACTCGACCGAGGTCAGGAAGCACGCGACGCCCGAGGACCCCTGGGCGCTGCGCTGGATCGACGCCAACACCGCCGGCTTCGGTCCCTACCACATGGAGAGCGTGCGCCAGGGCGAGCAGGCGATCTTCGTCGCCAACCCCAACTATTTCGGCGGCGCGCCCCACTACAAGCGCGTGGTCTACCGCGAGATCCCGTCTGGTTCGTCGCGCTACCAGCTTCTTCTCGCCGGGCAGGCGCAGTGGATCGAGGAACTGACCCACAAGCAGGTCGCCGACCTGCGTCGCGACCGGCGCGTCAAGGTGGTCGGCGTCGAGGGCACGGCGATGGCCTCGGTGCGCATGAACACGCGGTTCAAGCCCTTCGACGACGTGCGCGTGCGCCGCGCCATGGCGCTGGCGACCGACTACGACGGCATCAACGCCGCGGTGTTCGAGGGGCTGGCGACGCGCCCGCGCTCGATCGTGCCGCCGATCATCCCCGGCCACCTCGCCTCGCTGTCCCTGGTGCAGCCCGACGCGGCGCGCGCGAAGGCGCTGCTCGCCGAGGCGGGCTTCCCGGACGGCATCGACGTCACCCTCGAATACGCGGGCCTCGAGTGGTGGGAGGAAGGCATCGCCATCCAGATGCAGCGCAGCCTCGCCGGCGCCGGCATCCGCGCGACGCCCAGGCGCATCACCGACGCCGACATGCGCGCGCGCGCGGCGATCAACCGGCGCGACCTGCCGCTCTTCACCTTCAAGGATTTCCCCTTCGCGCTCGACCCGATCTACAAGATGTTCAACGACGCGCACCAGAAGGGCGCGTCCAACCGCAACGGCTACGACAACCCGGACTTCGACCGGCTGCTCGACGCCGCGGCGGTGGAGATCGATCCCGCCAGGCGCCTGGCGATGGGCGAGCAGGCGCAGCGCATGCACGCCGAGGACGCGACCTGGGTCTATATCGGCTATCCCGGGCATTTCGAGGCGATGCCGCCCTGCATGCGCGGCTACACCTGGTATCCCGACTACCACGAGCGCTGGCGCGAGCTGAGCTGCCAGTAGGCCGGCCCGCCCGCAGCGGCCACCACCGTCGCCGGTCCGCCGGCGACGGTCGGCGCGTCAGAGCGCTTCCTTCCTGAGCGGCGCCCTGCGGTCTCCGTCCTCGGAGAGGATGCGCAGCAGCTTGCGCAGGCTGCGGTCGGCGGCCTCGCGCGCCGTGCCGAGGAAGGCCTGGTCGTCCGCGAGCGCGGCGATCTCCGCCTCGCCCACCACGCCCTTGGCCACGAGCGCGCGCTCCAGCGCCATGCGCCGGTGGCGCTCGGCATGGAGCTGCGAGGAGAGCTCGAAGACGAGCGCCGCGAGGCGGTCGAGGTCCGCGCCCTCGAGGAAGGCGAGCTCGGGCTGCGCCTTGCGCTTCGCCGGGGCCTTGCGCTTCGCCGCGGTCATGCGGGCCTCCGCGCCTCGAGCACGGCCCACGGGAAGTGCCATTCGGGCCGCTCGGGCCATTCCAGCCGGTCGAGCCTTCCGCCGCCGCGCTCGTCGAAGGCGACCCAGCGCGCGTCCTCCAGCCCCGCCTTGCGGCAGAGCGCATCCATGTCCGCGCCCATCGAGCCGGGCATGAAGGGCTCGTTGTTGCGCGCGCCGTGCTCGGCGAGCGCGACGTCCCGGAACGCCTCGCCCGTCCAGGTGAAGTCGAGGAAGCGCAGCAGCCCGCCCGGCGCGAGCAGCCGCGCGGCCTCGCGCAGCGTCGCCTCGAGTTGCGGGCGCGGCATCTCGTGGACCAGCATCGTCGAGGTCACGAGGTCGGCCGACCCGTCCTCGAGCCCGGTCCGCGCGCAATCGGCCTGGCGGAAGCGGATGTCGAGGCCCTGCGCGCTGGCGCGCTCCGCGGCGAGCGCGAGGCAGGACGCGGCGAGGTCGACGCCGATCACCTCGGCCTCGGGGAAGGCGCGCTTGAACGGCCAGGTCGACTTGCCGAAGCCGCAGCCCAGGTCGACGATGCGCCGGTAGCCGCGCGGCGGGATCGCGGTCTGCACGAATGCCCGGTGGAACGTGTAGTCGTCGTTGACGCCCAGCATGACGAGCTTGGCGCCGAGCTCGTAGACGTCGGCGCTGGCGTCGCTCTTCCAGACGCCGCCCGGCTGCACGTGGATGTCCCAGTCGGAATACCAGTCCGGCAGCTCCAGCGTCGGGTCGAGCTCGAGCCGCGCGGGACCCGCGGGGACCGCGCGCGCCTTGCCGTTCCGCGCGACGGCGTCGGACACGGCGCGCCAGAGCATCTTCTGCGAGCCGCGCTCCATCCACGCGAACCAGTGATAGGAGGGCAGCTCGTGGACGACAGGCGCGGCCTCCTTGCGCCCGCGCGGGGCGCCGCCCTTCGTGCGCGCCTCGTACTGCGCGCGCAGCGCGGGATACATCGCGTCGGCCCAGCGCCTGCGCAGCGTGAGCACGAAGTCGATGGAGGCGCGGTCCTCGTGCGAGAGCTTCATGGCCTTTGCGTTCCTCCTCGCTACCACGGGGCAG
>CANMWW010000019.1 GCA_947500965.1 Alphaproteobacteria bacterium | reverse complement strand
CCTTCGGCAACGGCATGCAGTCCGGCATGGCCAATCGGCGCGTGCAGCTCTCCCCGGAGGTGGCGCCGCGCGTCGCGCCGCTCGATCGGCTGCTGCGCCTCGACTGGCAGCAGATCGAGCCACGCATGGGCGAGATGGCCGAGCGCATGCAGCGCGAGGTGATCGGCGGCCGCTGAGCGCGCGATGCTGCGCTGGACCAGCCCGTCGCGGCCCACGCTGCTGCAGGGCTTCCTCGCGGTCGCGGCCGCGCGCGGCTGGTTCGCGCAGGAGGGCGTCGAGCTGCGCGTGGCCTCCGGCGCCGGCACGGCCGACGCCGTGGGCGCGGTGGCGCGCGGCGAGGCGGAGCTCGGCATGTCCGCGCCGCTCGCCTCGTGCCCGGCGATCGCGCGCGGCGCGCCGGTCGTGTCGATCGCGCAGGTCGCCTATCGCGGCTTCTTCGAGATTGCGTCGGACCGCGAGCTGCGGCGCGCGCAGGACCTCCAGGGGCTGCGCATCGGCGTCGCCTCGGCGGGCGGTGGCACCGCGCAGCAGCTCGACGCGATCTCGCTCGCCGCGGGCCTCGATCCGCGCGGCGTCGCGCACGTGGTCACCGGGCTCGGCCTCGACGGGCTAGCGGCGCTGCGGCGCGGCGAGGTGGACGGCTTCTTCGTGTTCTACGAGACGCGCGAGGCGCTCGAGCGGGCAGGCGAGTCGCTGCGCTACCTCGCGATCGACGACCTCGCGCCGATGCCCGGCGCCGCCATCCTCGCGCGCGCCGACCTCGTCGCCTCGCGCCCCGACGCGTTGCGCGCGGTGCTGCGGGCCTGCCTGCGCGGCCTCGCCGCGATGCGCGATCCTTCCGTGGCGACCGAGGTCCTGGCGCTGCAGCCCCCGGCGGCGCGCGCGCTGCTCGACGACGAGGCGGCGCTGCGCGTGCTGGCAAGGCTTCGGCCCGCGCTGTCGCCGCCGGAAGGCATCGCGCCCGGCGCGATGGACGAGGCCGCATGGGCGCGCGCGCTCGCGACCATGGCGGGCCTTGGCCTGCTCGGCGCGGCGTCGCCGCGGCCCGGCGCCTTCATGACGAACGCGCTGGTTCCCGGGCACGCGCCGCAAGCAGGGCCGGGAGGAGGCTGATCGCCATGGCCCATGCCGACAGCCGCGGCCTTCCGCTCTCGACCAGCTCGGACGTCGCGGCCGCGCGCTACCGCGAGGGCATCGACCTCATGCTCTCCGCGTGGCCCGGCGCCGCCGCGCCGCTCGACGCCGCGGTCGCCGCCGACCCCGATTTCGCGCTGGCCCATGCCGCGCGCGCGCGCCTGCATGGCGTGCGCGGCGAGGCGGAGGCGGCGCGTGCCGGCATCGCCGTGGCGGCCGAAATCGCCACGCGCAACGCCGACGCGCGCGAGCGCAGCCATGTCGACGTGCTCGCCCATGCGATCCATGGCCGGTCGGCCGAGGCGCTGCGGCGCGCGCTCGCCCATGCCGACGGATGGCCGCGCGACGTCGTCGTCCTCGGCCTGCCGCTCGGCGCCTTCGGGCTCCTGGCCTTCTCCGGCATGGCCACGCACGACCAGGCGCGCGTCGACCTGTGCGAGCGCCATGCGGCGCATTTCGACGCCGACGACTGGTGGTTCCTCGCCTATCGCGGATGGTCGCACGCCGAGAACGGTGCCGCCGCGCGCGGCCGCGCGATGGCCGAGCGCTCGCTCGCGCTGCGCCGCGCGAACGCGAACGCGGTGCATGCGCTCGCGCACGCGATGTTCGAGGCGGGATCCGGCGACGATGCGACGCGGCTCCTGGCTGGCTGGCTTCCAGGCTACGACCGCGGCGGGACGCTGCACGGGCATCTCGCCTGGCATGCCGCGCTCGCGGCGCTGGAGCGCGGCGACGTGGCTGGCGCGCTCGCCGCCTATGAGCGCCATGTGCGGCCCTCGGCGTCGCTGGGGCTGCCGCTCAACGTGCTGAGCGATTGCGTGTCCTTCCTCTGGCGCCTGCGCGCCTGCGGGCACGAGGCGCCGGCCGGCGCATGGGAGGAGGTCGCCGCCCATGCCGCGCCGCTCCATCCGCGCGCGGGACTTCCCTTCGCCGACGTCCACATGGCGATGCTGGCCGCCGCGACGGGCGACCGCGCGGCGGTGGAGGCGCGCGCGTCGGAGCTCGCCGCGCTCGTCGAGGCAGGCACGCTCGCCGCCGGGCCCGTCGTGCCCGCGCTGTGCAGGGCCGTCCTCGCCTTCGCGGAGGGCGACGACGCGGCCTGCGCGCGGCTCATCGAGCCGGTGCTGGCCGAGGTGCCGCGCGTCGGCGGCAGCGGCGCGCAGCGCGAGGTCTTCGAGGACACGCTGCTCGTCGCGCTGACGCGCAGCGGCCAGGCGCAGAAGGCGCGCGCGCTGCTCGACCGCCGCCTCCGCCGCCGCCCATCCCCGCGGGACGCGGCGTGGCGCGCCAGCCTCGCGGGGTGACGCTGCCTCAGCCCGGCCGAGCGGCTGCCTCGTAGACGCGGTCGCACAGCGCCGTCGCGGCGGCGCATTCGGCCAGCTTCGCGAAGGGCGGCCGGCCGGCCGCGAAGTCCGCGAGCACGCGCTCGACCATCGGCTGGTAGCTCGGCTGGACTGTCTCGAGTTCCTCGACCGCGCCGTCGGCCATGCGCACCACGAGCCTGCCCTTGACCTGCTGCAGGTAGGCGCCGGTCGCCGCAATGCGCCATTCGAAGTCGCCGCCGGTGGGCGCCGCCCAGCTGTAGCCCGCCTCCATCTGCACGGCCGTGCCGCCCGGCAGCACCATGGTCGCGGTGGCGTATTCATCGACGCGCTCGCGATAGCCATGCGTCGTGGTGCACGCGGCGTCGATGCGCGGCGTGGCGCCGCCCGCGAGATGGAGGATCGCGTCGGCGCCATGCATGCCGAGATTGCGCAGCGCGCCGCCGCCGCCGATCGCGGGGTCGAGCATCCAGGGCACGCGGTGCATGGTGCGATAGCGCCCCGGCGGCCCGTTGATGAGCCGGAAGCTCGCATGCATGACCGTCCCGAGCCTGCCCTCGCCTGACAGGCGCGCGACGCGGTCCCAGATCTCGAGCAGGCGGTTGGGCAGCGCCGGCGCGGCCCAGGCGCCGGCTTCCTCCGAGCGGCGCGCGACCTCGGCGGCGACGCGGCCATCGACGCCCATCGGTTTCTCGACGAGGAAGGGCAGGCGGCGGTCGAGGACCGGCGCGATCTCCTCCAGCGCCCGGTCGTGGCGCGGCGTCACGAAGACGAAGTCGGGCCGGCAGCGCGCGAGCATGTCCGCGGCGTCCGCCGAGAAGGGGACGGCGAGCCTTTCGGCCGCGTCGCGCCCGGCCGTCGTGTCGAGGTCGCTCGCGCCGACCACTTCGGCGTCGAGCCGCGAGAGGCAATCGCGGTAGATCGGCGCGTGCCAGTGGGCCACGCCCACGAAGGCGATCCTCGGCTTCATCCGCTCGCGTCTCCTCTTCCACGGGAATGCCGGCTCCAGGCGATCATCCCGCGGGGCGGCCAGTCCGTATCCGGGCCGCGGGCGCTAGCCCAGCCACCAGGAAGTGGGATCCGCGATCGGGCGGTTGCCGTTCGCGTACACCAGTCCCCTGATCACGCGCACCAGATGCCAGACGAACTGCCCGATCGCGATGACGACGAATGACGTGATCCAGAGGCCGAAGCCGGACCAGCCCGCCAGCGGGTTGACGAGGCCGATGCCGGCGAACAGGGCCAGGAAGACCGTGGCCGCGACGTAGAACAGCACGGCGTAGAGCACCGAGAGCCAGAACGTGTAGATCTGGAAGGTGAAGTGCGACCGACCCGTCGGCGTCGAGGAACCCCGCTGCACGTAGGCGATGATCAGCCCGATCAGCGGCGTGATGAAGAAGGAAACGATGCCGAGCAGGTACAGCACGTAGACGATGACGACGACCGACTTCTCGGGGAAGAAGGGGACGCCTGCCGTGAAGGGAGCGCTGTCCCAGCCCGACGTGCCGTGTGGCTGGTGCTGGGCGTGGTGATGCGTGGGCTGGTGATTAGGCGCGTGACCGTGCGGGGCCTCGCGAGGCGGCGGTCCCGAGGGCCCGCGTGGCGGCGGCCCTGCCTGGCCCAGGAGATGCGCGAACTCCGAGGTCGCGATCGTCTTCCACGTCGCGCCGAAGGACTGGTGCCAGATCTCGCTCTCGGGGCCGAAGGTGCCGCTCGCCATCCCGGACTGGATCGTTTTCGCGGCGGCGTAGTGCGAGAGCGGTCCGTGCTGCCGGCCGGCGCGGTCGATGACATGCCAGGTATCCATCGCTTCTTCCCCCCGGGTGCGCGTCACTTCGCGCGCCTGTAGGTCCCCGCGCCGATCGTGTTGCGCGCGGAGCACATGATGAGCCCGTCGATCCGCAGCTCCGTCTCGGAGAAGCGCAGGGTGACGTCCTCGTGGCTGTCCATCCGGAAGCCCCCGCGCACCGGCTTCAACTCCTCCTCGATGTCGCAGAGCGAGCCGGCGGGGAAGGGCTTGGGGTCGAAGGCGTGGGGCATCCAGTTTCCCCACATCCTGACACGCCTGCGGTCCTTCGCTCCGTCGACGAGGATCGCGAGGTCGTCATGCGTGAACCTGTCGGCAGCGCTCGTGTAGACGATCGCCCGCTCGTAGGACTCGAGTTCGGCGGTGCGGCGCGCGACCCAGTCGAGGCATCGGCGAAGCGACGCGGGGCCGGTCGATGGCCGGTTGTCGGTGCCGTTCATGCAGTAGGGGAAGCCGGCGACGAACTCGCGCTGCGTCGCCTGCACGAAGCCCTTCAGCGGGAAGCTCGCGTTGACACGGCGATAGACGTCGCCCATGCGGCCATCGGCGGCGTCGAGCTCCGGGTTGGAGCATATGAACTTCTCGACCGGCCGGCTGCCCTTGCGGCAATCGAAGCTCGCCGACCAGGCGGGCGCCGCGCACGCGGCAAGGATGCAGGCGAGCACGAGGCCGCTCCAGAGACTCCTGGCCAATGTCACCTCCTGCTTCGGATGCATCTCGCGCATCAGGGCCTTTGCAGCCTCTACGTTACCTTTAGAGGGGGCGGATTCTGGTTGCCGGAAAAATCGTGCGCATTGCTCGTGCGGCTCCGTGCGGCAAGCCGATCAATTCAGGCAATTGCTGTTGGAAATCTGGCGGAAGGGGGGGGATTCGAACCCCCGATGCCCGTGAGGGCATGCCGCATTTCGAGTGCGGTGCATTCAACCGCTCTGCCACCCTTCCGCGGTTGCCGCTGGTCGAAAATCGCGCGGGAACCTAGCGAAGGGGCGGCGATGCCGCAAGCGTCGCGGGTGGGTCGCGGGGCGCGCTAGTCTCCGCCTCCGCTTCCGTGGCCGCCGGGCGATGCCGGTGCCTCGCTCCGCCTGCCCGCCCAGCGATGGGCCCTTGCCGACAGGACGCCTCCTCATGCCAGCAGCCGCCGCGACCCCAGCACCCGCCGCCTCGATCCCGCGCGCCGAGGCGCTCGCGCGCCGCTACGGGCCGGGCGCCCCGGCGCTGCCGGACGGGCCGTGGAACGCGCATCTCGAGCTGCTGCTGTCGCATCGCTCGGTGCGCGGCTACCTGCCGGACCCGCTGCCTCCCGGCACGCTGGAGACGCTGGTCGCCGCCGCCCAGTCCGCCGCGACCTCGTCCAACCTGCAGAGCTGGTCGGTCGCCGTGGTCGAGGACCCGGCCGCGCGCGACGCGCTCGCGCGCATCGCGTCCAACCAGAAGCACATCCGCGAGTGCCCGCTCTTCCTCGTCTTCCTGGCCGACCTGTCGCGCAACCGCCGCCTCGGCGATCGCGCGGGGCAGGAGATGGTCGCCCTCGACTACCTCGAGAGCTTCCTGGTCGCCGCGATCGACGCCGCGCTCGCGGCCCAGAACGCGGTCGTGGCGGCCGAGGCCATGGGGCTCTCCACCGTCTACATCGGCGCGCTGCGCAACGACCCGGAGGCGGTGGCGCGGCTGCTCGGCCTGCCGCCGGGCTGCGTGGGCGTCTTCGGCCTGTGCGTCGGCCGGGCCGCGCCCGGCGCGGAGGGCGAGGTCAAGCCGCGCCTGCCGCAGCAGGCCATCGTCTTCCGCGGCCGCCACGACGCGACGCAGGAGGCGGCGCTGGTCGCCGCCTACGACCCGCGCATGGAGGATTTCTCGCGCCGCAACGAGGTCTCCGCCGATGGATGGGCCAGGCGCGTGCTGGCGCGGGTCGGCACGCTCGCCAATTTCGGCGGGCGCGAGAAGCTCGGGGCGGCGCTGCGCGCCCTCGGCTTCGCCCTGAAGTGACGCCAACCTGCCGGTCCCGCCATTCCCGGACCGGGACACCCTCCGGCCCGGCCAACAGGTGGAGGTGGGACGGACGGGGGGCGGCTTTCCGCGCTTGACAGGCGGGGGGGTGGTGAAGATTATCCGCGGCCCATTCGCCGCTGGGCCGGACACCGGTCCAAGCGGCGCTTTAGCGTTTGACTCCGGAAGGCTCCTTCCATGTACGCAGTGATCAAGACCGGCGGCAAGCAGTACAAGGTCGCCAAGGACGACGTCATCGTCGTCGAGAAGCTCGCGGGCGAGGCCGGCGGCACCGTGGAATTCACGGACGTGCTGATGGTCGGCGGCGCCGGCGCGGCGAAGGTCGGCTCGCCGACGGTGGCGGGCGCCCGGGTCAAGGGCACCGTGCTCGCGCAGCAGCGCGGCGAGAAGGTGGTGGTGTTCAAGAAGCGCCGCCGCAAGAACTCCCGCCGCAAGAACGGTCATCGCCAGTCGCAGACCGTCGTGCGCATCTCGGACATCGTGGCGGCCTGATCGGGCGCCGGTAGAAGGAACGGAGACAGGCCATGGCACAGAAAAAGGCCGGCGGTTCGTCGCGCAACGGCCGCGACTCGGACGGCAGGCGCCTCGGCGTGAAGGCGTATGGCGGCGAGGCCGTCAGCGCCGGCAGCATCATCATCCGCCAGCGCGGCACCGTCTATCGCGCGGGCACCAATGTCGGCATGGGCCGCGACCACACGCTCTTCGCGCTCGTCGACGGGACCGTGAAGTTCGGCCGCCGCGCCGACAACCGCATGTTCGTCTCGATCCAGCCGATGCCGGCGGCGGCCGAGTAACGGCCAGCCCGACCTGGCGCGGGACGAGACCGGGGGAACGGCCCGCGCCGTTCCCCCGTTCCCTTTTGGGGCCCCGCCCCGCGCCGATTCGCGCGGGTGGCCCTGCCCGGCAGCGATGCGATCCCCGCCATGAAATTCCTCGACCAGTGCAAGATCTACGCGAAGGCGGGCGACGGCGGCGCCGGCTGCGTCGGCTTCCGTCGCGAGAAGTTCATCGAGTATGGCGGGCCTGACGGCGGCGATGGCGGCCGCGGCGGCGACATCGTCGTCGAGGCGATGGCCAACCTCAACACGCTGATCGACTACCGCTACCAGCAGCATTTCCGCGCCGAGAAGGGCCACCACGGCGAGGGCCGCAACAAGAGCGGCCGCGCGGGCGAGGCGATCGTCCTCAAGGTGCCGATCGGGACGCAGGTCCTGGCGGAGGACAACGAGACGCTGATCGCCGACATGGTCGAGCCGGGCCAGCGGATCGTGCTGTGCCGCGGCGGCGACGGCGGCTTCGGCAACGCGCACTACAAGTCCTCGACCAACCAGGCGCCGCGCCGCGCCGACGCGGGCTGGCCCGGCGACGAGCGCTGGGTGTGGCTGCGCCTGAAGCTGATCGCCGACATCGGCCTGGTCGGGCTTCCCAACGCGGGCAAGTCCACCTTCCTCGCGGCGACGAGCTCGGCGCGGCCCAAGATCGCCGACTATCCCTTCACCACGCTGAAGCCGCAGCTGGGCGTCGTGCGCGTCGACGACGACGAGTTCGTGCTCGCCGACCTGCCCGGGCTGATCGAGGGCGCGGCGGAGGGGCGCGGCCTCGGCCATCGCTTCCTCGGCCATGTCGAGCGCTGCGGCGCGATCCTGCACCTCGTCGACGCGACGCAGGACGACGTCGTCGGCGCCTATCGCACGATCCGCGACGAGCTCGAGGCCTATGGCGCTGGCCTTCCCGGCAAGCCGGAGATCGTCGGCCTCAACAAGTGCGACGCCGTCGACGCCGAGGCGCTGAAGAAGAAGAAGGCCGCGCTGGCGCGCTCCGCCCGGCGCCGCGCGCCGGGCTCGAAGGTCATGGCGCTCTCGGCCGTCACCGGCGAGGGCGTGCGCGAGCTGCTGCGCGCGCTGATGGACCATGCGCGCGCGCGACGCGCGGCGGCGCCCGCGCGCCGGGACGAGGAGGACGCGGCGTGAGCGGCCGCGGCCAGCCGGATCCCGCGCGCCTGCTGCGCGAGGCGCGGCGCGTGGTGGTCAAGATCGGCTCGGCGCTGCTCGTGGACGACGAGAGCGGCGGCATCCGCCGCAAGTGGCTCGACGGGCTCGCCGACGACGTCGCCATGCTGCGCGCGCGCGGCGCGGAGGTGCTGGTCGTCTCCTCCGGTGCGATCGCGGTCGGGCGCCGGCATCTCGGCCTCGTGAAGCGCACGCTGCGCCTCGAGGAGAAGCAGGCCGCGGCCGCCACGGGCCAGATCCGCCTCGCCCATGCCTGGCAGGACGCGCTCGCGCGGCACGGCATCACGGTCGCGCAGATCCTGCTGACCCCCGACGACACCGAGGCGCGGCGCCGCCACCTCAACGCGCGCGCCACGATCGCGCAGCTGCTGCGCCTCGGGGCGGTCCCCGTCATCAACGAGAACGACAGCGTCGCCACCGAGGAGATCCGCTTCGGCGACAACGACCGCCTCGCCGCGCGCGTCGCGCAGATGGTGTCGGCCGACACGCTGGTGCTGCTCTCCGACATCGACGGGCTGTACACGGCCGACCCGCGCAAGCGCGCCGACGCCGCGCGCATCCCCGTCGTCACCGAGGTGACCGCCGAGATCGAGGCGATGGGCGGCGAGGCGGCCACCGGCTATTCCTCGGGCGGCATGGTGACGAAGCTCGCCGCGGCGAAGATCGCGCTGGCCGCGGGCTGCCGCATGGCGATCGCCTTCGGCAAGAAGCCGCGCCCGCTCCAGGCGCTCGACGAGGGCGCTCCCGCGACGTGGTTCCTGCCGAGCGCCACGCCGCTCTCCGCGCGCAAGCGCTGGATCGCGGGCCATGTCGCGCCGGCCGGCACGATCCGCATCGACGATGGCGCGGTCGCCGCGCTCGGCCGCGGCAAGAGCCTGCTGCCCGCGGGCGTGACGGGCGTCGAGGGCAGCTTCGAGCGCGGCGACCTCGTGCGCGTGGCAGGCCCCGACGGGCGCGAGGTCGCGCGCGGGCTGTCCGCCTACGGCGCCGCGGAGATGGCGCGGATCGCCGGCAGGCGCTCGGCTGAAATCGCCGCGGCCCTGGGCTATCGTGGGCGCGATGAGATCATCCACCGCGACGACCTGGTGATGAGCCCGTGACCGCTGGCCCCGAGGCGCTCGCCGCCACCATGGACGCGATCGGCCACCGCGCGCGCGCCGCCGCCGCCGAGATCGCCGTCGCCACGCCCGAGGCGAAGCGCCTCGCGCTCGGCGCCGCGGCGACCGTGCTGCGCGGCCGCATGGCCGAGCTGCTCGCCGCCAACGCCCTCGACATGGAGGCCTGCCGCGCCGCCGCGCTTTCCGCCGCGCTGGCCGACCGCTCGCGCCTCGACGAGGCGCGGGTCGAGGCGATCGCGCAGGGGCTGGAGGCCGTGGCCGCGCTGCCCGATCCCGTCGGCGCCGTCGACGCGAGCTGGACGCGGCCCAACGGCCTGGAGATCCGCCGCGTGCGCGCGCCCATCGGCGTGGTCGCGATCGTCTACGAGGCGCGTCCCAACGTCACGGCGGACGCCGGCGCGATCTGCCTCAAGGCCGGCAGCGTCGCGATCCTGCGCGGCGGCTCGGAGAGCTTCGAGAGCTCGCGCGTCATCGTCGGCTGCCTGCATGCCGGGCTGCGCGCGGCGGGCCTGCCCGTGGACGCGATCCAGCTGGTGCCGACGCGCGACCGCGCCGCCGTCGGGCGGCTGCTGGCGATGGCGGGGCTCGTGGACGTGGTCGTGCCGCGCGGAGGCAAGTCGCTGATCGCGCGCGTGATGGAGGAGGCGCGGGTCCCCGTGCTCGCCCATCTCGACGGCATCTGCCACACCTACGTGCATCGCGCGGCGGATCCCGCGATGGCGCGGCGCATCGTGCTCAACGCCAAGATGCGGCGCACCAGCGTCTGCGGCGCCACGGAGACGCTGCTGGTCGACCGCGACGTCGCGCTCACCCACCTGCCGCCGATCCTCCACGACCTGTTCCGCGCGGGCTGCGAGATCCGCGGCGACGAGGCGGTGCAGCGCATTGACCCGCGCGTCAGGCCCGCGACCGAGGAGGACTGGCGCACCGAGTACCTCGACGCGATCCTCTCGGTGCGCGTGGTCGACGGGCTCGACGCCGCGATCGAGCACGTCAACCTCCACGGCTCGCACCATACCGACGCAATCGTCACCTCGGACGACGCCGCGGCTGGGGCGTTCTGCCGCCGCGTCGACAGCGCGATCGTGCTGCGCAACGCCTCGACCCAGTTCGCCGATGGCGGAGAGTTCGGCTTCGGCGCGGAGATCGGCATCGCCACCGGGCGCCTGCCGCCGCGCGGCCCGATCGGGCCCGAGCAGCTGACGACCTGGAAATACCTGGTCCTCGGGGACGGGCAGACGCGGCCGTGAGCGCGCCGCTCCCCGCCCACGCGCTCGGCGTCGCGCCGCGCCGGAGCATCGGCCTCCTCGGCGGCTCGTTCAACCCGGCGCACGAGGGCCACCTCGAGATCGCGCTGATCGCGCTCAAGAAGCTCGCGCTCGACGAGATCTGGTTCCTGGTCTCGCCGGGCAACCCGCTGAAGTCGGGCAACGACATGGACGCGCTCGAGGCGCGCGCGGCCTCGGTGCGCCGCGTGGTCGGCGCGCATCCGCGCCTGCGCATCGTGACGATCGAGGCGGCGCTGGGCACGCGCTACACCGCCGACACGCTCTGCGTCCTGCGCGCGCGCTTCCGGCGCACGCGGTTCGTCTGGCTGATGGGCGCGGACAACCTCATCCAGATCCCCGCCTGGTCGCGCTGGACCGACATCTTCGGGATGGTGCCCGTTGCCGTGTTCGCGCGCCCCGGATACTCTGTGAAGGCGCTGGCGGGCAAGGCCGCGCGGCGCTTCTCGAAGGCGCGCAGGCGCGGCTTCGACATCCGCGCGCTCCCGTCGCGAAGCCCGCCGACCTGGGTCTTCTTCCATTCCCGGCTCAACCCGGCTTCCGCCAGCGCCATCCGGGAAGCGCGCGCCCGGAGCATGGCCGCGCGAGACAGGACGGGCGCTTGAGCGCCCGCCACGCCCAGGAGGTTCCGATAGCGCCCCGTCCCAAGCGTAAGGCCCCGCCCGCCGCCGTCCGCTCGCTCGTCAAGGCGATCGAGGCATCGCTCGACGCCGACAAGGCCGAGAACATCGTCCGCATCCCGCTCGCCGGGAAGAGCTCGATCGCCGACTTCATGGTGATCGCCTCCGGCAGCAACTCGCGCCAGCTCGCCGCGATGGCCGACCACCTCGTCGAGAAGCTCAAGGAGCGCGGCCGCTCGCATGTTCCGGTCGAGGGGCGCCAGCAGGGCGACTGGGTGCTGGTCGATGCCGGCGACGTGATCGTCCATCTCTTCCGCCCGGACGCGCGCAGCCACTACGCGCTCGAGAAGATGTGGCAGGCCGAGTTCGACGAGGAGGCCGGCGCTGCCGCCGGCTGAGCCGGGGGCGCGATGCGGCTGACCATCGCCGCGGTGGGGCGGTTGCGCGGCGGCCCGCTCGCGGAGGCCTTCGCCGACTATGCGGGCAGGTTGAAATCCGGACGCTGGACGCTCGACATGGTCGAGGTCGAGGAGCGGCGGCGCCTGTCAGGGCCCGAGCTCGTCGCGCGCGAAGGCGAGCTGCTGCTCGCCGCCATCCCGCGCGGCGCCGTCCTGGTCGCGATGGACCCGCGCGGCGTCGCGCTCTCGAGCGAGGACCTCGCGGCGCGGCTGGGCCGGCTGCGCGACGAGGGCGCGAGCGTCGCCTTCGCCATCGGCGGCGCCGACGGGCTCGCGCCCGAGGTGCTGCGCGCCGCGCGGCTCAGCCTGTCGCTGGGCGCGATGACCTGGCCGCACATGCTCGCGCGGGTGATGCTGGCCGAGCAGCTCTTCCGCGCCCAGTCGATCCTCTCGGGCCATCCCTACCACCGGGGCTGACGCATGGAGCTCGACGCGATCGCCATCCTCGAGGCGCTGCCCGGCGGCCTGGCGGCCGCGACGCTCGCCATCGGCCTCGCCATCGGCGCGCTCGGCGCGTGGCTTGCCATGCGCGGGCGCGTGGCGGCGGAGCGGCGCCTCGGCGAGGAGAAGCTGCGCGCGCGCGAGGAGGCCGAGGCGCGGCTCGGCGACGCCTTCCGCTCGCTCTCCGTCGAGGCGCTGCAGCGGAACAACGCGATGTTCCTCGACCT
>CANMWW010000018.1 GCA_947500965.1 Alphaproteobacteria bacterium | reverse complement strand
GTCCAGGCGACGAGCCGGCGCGCGCGCCGGGCGTGCAGCCATGGCTGAGGCCCCGCTGCTCGCGGTCGAGGGGCTGACGGTCGCCATGGGCGGCGCGCCGGTGCTCGAGGACGTGTCCTTCGCGATCGCGCCGGGCGAAACGCTCGGCCTGGTCGGCGAGTCGGGCTGCGGCAAGAGCGTGACCGCGCTCTCCGCGATGCGGCTGCTGCCGGATCCGCCCGCGCGCGTGCTCGGCGGCCGGATCCTGTTCGAGGGCGCCGACATGCTCGCGCTCGACGACGCCGCGCTGCGCCGGATCCGGGGCAACCGCATCGGGATGATCTTCCAGGAGCCGATGACCTCGCTGAACCCGGTCTTCACGATCGGCGACCAGATTTCGGAGAGCCTCGTCGTCCATCGCGGCGCGACCACCGCGGCGGCGATGGCGGAGGCGGCGCGGCTGCTCGACCTCGTCGGCATCCCGGCGGCCCGCGGGCAGCTGGGCCGCTATCCGCACGAGCTCTCCGGCGGGCAGCGCCAGCGCGTGATGATCGCCATCGCGCTCGCCTGCCGGCCGCGGCTGCTGATCGCGGACGAACCGACGACGGCGCTCGACGTCACCGTGCAGGCGCAGATCCTGGACCTGGTCGGCAGGCTGCGCCGCGAGCTCGGCATGGCGGTGCTGCTCATCACCCACGACCTCGGCGTGGTCGCCGAGTCCTGCGATCGTGTCGCGGTCATGTACGCGGGCCGCATCGTCGAGGAGGCGAGCGCGGCGCGCATCTTCTCCGCGCCCCGCCACCGCTACACCGAGGCGCTGCTGCGCACGATGCCGGCGGCCAGCCCGCCCGGCCGCAGGCTGCCCTCGATCGCGGGCAGCGTGCCGCCGCCGGGCGCGCGCGGCGCGGGCTGCGCCTTCGCGCCGCGCTGCGCCGCGGCCCTGCCGCGCTGCGCGGCGGAGCCACCGCCGCGGGGCGAGTCGCCGCATCGCGCGCGATGCTGGAACCCGGCGGAGGCGGCATGAGCGTGCTGCTCGAGGTCCGCGACCTCCACGTGCGCTACGAGGGCCGCGGCGGCACCATCCGCGCGGTCGATGGCGTCGACTTCTCGCTCGCGCGCGGCGAGGTGCTGGGCGTGGTCGGCGAGTCCGGCTGCGGCAAGTCCACGCTCGGGCGCGCCATCCTGCGCCTCGTCGAGCCGGCCGCGGGGACGATCCGCTTCGATGGCGAGGACATCACGCGCCTCGACCGGCGCGCGATGGTCGCGCGCCGGCGCGACATGCAGGTCGTCTTCCAGGACCCGTTCGGCGCGCTCAACCCGCGCCACCGCGTCGACGAGATCGTCGGCGAGCCGCTCGTCGTCCATCGCGTCGGCGACCGCGCGTCGCGGGCGGCGCGCGTGGCGGAGCTGCTCGCGCTGGTCGGCCTGCCGCCGGACTCCGCGCGGCGCCACCCGCACGAATTCTCCGGCGGCCAGCGCCAGCGCATCGCCATCGCCCGCGCGCTGGCGCTCGAGCCGAGGCTGCTGGTCGCCGACGAGCCGGTCTCCGCGCTCGACGTGTCGATCCAGTCGCAGGTCATCAACCTGCTGTCGGACCTGCGCGCGCGGCTCGGCCTGTCGATGGTCTTCATCAGCCACGACCTGTCGGTCGTCCGCCACGTGAGCGACCGGATCGCGGTGATGTATCTTGGCCGCATCGTCGAGATTGGCCCGGCGGCCGAGGTCTTCGACGCGCCTGCGCATCCCTATGCGCGCGCCCTGCTCTCCGCGATCCCGCATGTCGATCCCGCGCGGCGTCGCGAGCGGATCCTGCTGTCGGGCGAGATGCCCGACCCGGCCCGGCCACCGTCGGGCTGCGCCTTCCGCACGCGCTGTCCCTCGGCCGTCGCGGATTGCGCGTCGTCCGCCCCGGGCCTCGTCGCGCGCCGCGCCGGTGGCGCCGCGACGCGCGAGGCCGCCTGCCACCTGCTGGAGGTCGCATGAGCATCGAGTCGATCGCCGAAGCCGGCTTCGCGCCCGTCGCCGCGTCGATCGCCGCCGGCCGCATCCCCGGTGCCGTGCTGGGCGTGCTGCGCGCCGACGGCGCCATGGCCGTGCGCGTCGGTGGCGCGGCCCAGCTCGAGCCGGAGCGCGTCGCCGCGACGCGCGCGACCAGCTGGGACCTCGCCTCGCTGACCAAGCCGATCTTCACCGCGACCGCGATCCTGCGCCTCGTCGAGCAGGGGCGCATCGCGCTCGACGATCCGCTGGCGCGCGCGATCCCGGACCTGCGCCAGTACGACATGAACGCCGCGGAGCGCAGGCTCACCTTCCGCCAGTGCCTCGCCCACGCGACCTTCCTGCCGGCGGTCGAGCCCCTCTACACGCTGGGCCAGGACCCGGACACGCTGCGCGCCTACGTGCTGCAGCGCGAATGGCGCCAGGGCCCCTGCGTCTACTCCGACATCAACTTCATCCTGCTCGGGATCGCGCTGGAGCGCCTCTCCGGGCGCAGGCTGGGCGAGCACGATCCCGGGCCGGGCCTCTCCTTCCGCCCGGACCCGTCGACCTGCGCCGCGACCGAGCGCTGCACCTGGCGCGGCCGCGTGATGCGCGGCGAGGTGCATGACGAGAACGCCTTCGCGCTGGGCGGTGCCTCGGGCCATGCGGGGCTGTTCGGCGACATCGACGGCGTCCTCGGCTTCGCGCGCCGCCTGGTGGCGGGCGAGGTGCTCGGTCCGGCGATGCTCGCGCAGATGCGCGCGCCGCATTCCGCGCGCCGCGCCCTGGGCTGGGAGGTCCGCCACCCCGACTGGGCCGGCGGCCAGGCCTGCTCGCCATCGACCATCGGGCACACGGGCTTCACCGGCACCGGCCTGTGGATCGACTGGGAGCGCGGCCTCGCCTGGGCGGTGCTGGCGAACCGCGTGCACCCGACGCGCCATGCGGAGACGGGAATCCAGCCGATGCGCCGCGCCGCCGGAGACGCCATCATCGCCGCATTCGACGCAACGATTCGCACGAGGGGAAGCGCATGAGACTCAAGGGCAAGGTCGCGATCGTCACCGGCGCGGCCTCTGGCATCGGGCGCGCCACCTTCGACCTGTTCCTCGCCGAGGGCGCGCGCGTCGCCGCGGTCGATCGCGACGCCGAGGCGCTGGCCGCGCAATGCGCGGGCCACGACGCCGCCCTGGCGCTCGCCGGCGACGTCGTGGACGAGGCCTTCGCGCGCCGCGCCGTCGCCGACGTCGTGGCGCGCTGGGGGCGGCTCGACGCGATGGTCACCGCGGCCGGCATCTCGCTCGGCCAGCCGGCGCTGACGACCGAGCTCGAGGCCTGGGACAAGGTCTTCGCGGTCAACGCGAAGGGCACGTTCCTGTGGGCGCGCGAGGCGCTGCGCGTGATGGAGAAGGCGCGCAGCGGCTCGATCGTGACCATCGCCTCGCAGCTCGCCTTCGCGGGCGGGCGCGGCAACGCGGCCTATGTCGCCTCGAAGGGCGCGGTGGTCAGCCTCACGCGCTCGATCGCCCTCGACTACGCGACGAGCGGCGTGCGCTGCAACTGCGTGCTTCCCGGCGCCACCGACACGCCGATGCTGCGCCGTGCCTTCGCGCGCAACCCGGATCCCGCCGCCGCCGAGGCGCGCTCGCGCGGGCGCCACGCGATGGACCGCTTCGGCAAGCCGGAGGAGACGGCGCGCGCCATCCTCTTCCTGGCGGGTGACGACTCGCCCTTCACCACCGGCGCCATGCTGCCCGTCGAGGGCGGCTGGATGGTCGCGTGAACGCCTCCTCCTGCACCCACGCTTCCCGCTTCACGAAGGAGTCTTCCGACATGGGTCTTTCCAGGTTGTTGTCGCTTGCCGCGGCGTTCGCGGCGTTCCTCGGGCTCGCCGCCGCGCCCGCGCCGGCGCAAGCACAGGTGCGCACGCTGGTGGTCGCCGCCTCGGGCACGCCCGAGGGCTTCGATGGCGACGCCCTGCGCCCGCACACGCAGGAGACGGTCGTCCAGGTCTACGACCCGCTGGTCGTCTATGCCCGCACGAAGGACGCGCAGGGCAAGGAGGTCCTCGATTCCTCGCGCGTCGTCCCGAACCTCGCCGAGTCCTGGACGGTCGACGCGGATGGCAAGCGCTACGTCTTCAGGCTGCGCCAGGGCGTCAGGAGCTTCCGCGGCAACGAGCTGACCGCGGCCGACGTCGAGTGGAGCTGGGCGAAGTCCTTCGCCCAGAAGCGCACGGGCAACTTCATCGCCAATGTCTCGAGCGTGTCCGGCGTGAAGGCGCTGTCGCGCTACGAGGTCGAGTTCACGCTCTCCGCGCCGAGCTCCATCTTCCTCAAGGCCCTGACGCTCTACGTGCCGGGGATCTACGACTCGACCGAGCTGCGCAAGCACGCCACGACCGAGGACCCCTGGGCGCTGAAGTGGCTGGAGCAGAACACCGCCGGCTTCGGCCCCTACCACCTGGAGAGCGTGCGCTCCGGCGAGCAGGCGGTCTTCGTCGCCAACCCCAACTACTTCCGCGGCCAGCCGCATTTCGGGCGCGTGGTCTATCGCGCCGTGCCCTCGGGTGCGAGCCGCGTGACGCTGCTCAAGGGCGGGCAGGTGCAGTGGATCGAGCGGCCCAACATCCTGCAGGTCGAGGACCTGAAGGCCGATCGCCGCGTGAAGGTCGACCAGACCGACGGCCGCCTCTTCGCCGCGCTGTGGATGAACGCGAAGTTCGCGCCCTTCTCCGACCTGCGGGTGCGCCAGGCGCTCAACCACGCGATCGACCGCGAGGCGATCCTGAAGGCGGTGTTCCGCGGCGAGGCGGTGCCGGCGCGCAGCTTCATCGCGCCGTCGATCGACGGGCAGGACCAGTCCTTCTTCGCCTTCTCGCACGATCCCGCGCGCGCGCGGCAGCTGCTCGCCGAGGCTGGCCACGGCTCGGGCCTGTCGGTCGAGATCCTCTATTCCGACATCTACTGGTGGCTGGAGGCGATGGCGATCCAGGCCGCGGACCAGCTCAAGGCCGTGGGCGTCGCTGCGACGCCGCGCCGCGTCACGGCGAGCGACATGCGCGCGCGCTTCGCGCCGAATGTCCGCGACATGCCGTTCTTCGCCTGGGAGGACGGGCCGCTGGTCCTCGACGCCGGCTACGCGGCCTTCCTGCTGCTGCACAGCCAGGGCGCCGCGAACCGCAACGGCTACAGCAACCCGGAGGTGGACGCGCTCGTCCTGCGCATCCGCCAGGAGCTCGACCGCGACGCGCGCAACGCGCTGCTCAGGGACCTGCAGCGGATCGTGATGGCGGACACGCCCTGGATCCTGACCTTCTACCCGACGCTGTTCGAGGCCATGGCCCCGAACATCGAGGGCTGGGTCTCGCATCCCGACGACCACGAGCGCTGGGCGGACCTGCGCGAGCGTCGCTGACGCGGGCATGAAGGCGGGGGGCGCGCGCATCGCGCGCCCCCCGCCCGGTCCTTCAGGCGGCGAGCATCGCCTCGATCGTGCGCTGCACGGCGAGCGCCTCGTCGAAGGTCGCCAGCGTCTGCGGCCGGCCCTCCAGCAGCGCCGCGAGCTGGTCGAGCTGGCGCTGGCCCGCCTGGGCGCGCAGGTCCTCCACGCCGCCCGGCATGGCCGGCGCCCAGGCGCCATCCGCGCCGAGCCGCTCCAGCGCGTACCAGTCGCGCATGCGGATCGCGCCGCGCTCGCCCGCCACCGTCCAGAGATTGGTGTCCGGGACGTCGCCGCGGACGGCGGCATCGATCGCGACCTCGATCCCGCCGCCCGAGAGCGTCGCGACCAGGGCGGTCTCCGCGCTCCGGCCATCCGCCGGCCAGGAGACGCGCGAATCGCGCAGCGACAGCGGCCCCGTCAGCCGCTGCGTCGCGAAGACGAAATGCGACAACACCTCGCGCGCGAAGCCGCCCTCGACGCGCTCGCTCAGCCAGCGACCGGCCTGCTGCCAGTCGCGCGGCCAGCGCGCGAAGCTGGCGGAGACCTCGATGCGGCGCAGCGCGCCGAGCGAGCCCGAGCGCGCGGCGTCGACGATCGCCTGGAACGAGGACGACGAGGCGAAGGAGAAGTTCACCGCCGCGGGCCTGGCCTCGCGCGCGACGCGCGCGGCCAGCGCCTCGCCCGCCGCCATGTCGTGGGTCAGCGGCTTCTCGCAGAACACCGCCTTGCCGGCGTCGAATGCGAGGTGGCAGAGCGCGGGATGGCTCGCCGGCGGCGAGGCGATGTAGACGCAGCCGACATCGGCGCGCGCCATGATCTCCCCGGGCCCCGCGGCGATGGCCGCTCCGGGCGCCTCGCGCGCGGCGGCGGCGCAGGCCTCGGCCGAGGGGTCCCACATCGCCGCGATGCGGAACCCGCCATGCTGGACCAGCCGGCCGATCATGCGCCGGCCCATGATGCCGAGGCCGACGAGCGCGATGCCGTGCGCCATTGCGGGCCTCACGCGACCAGCGCGTCGATCTCGGCCGCGGCGACGCCGACCTTGCGCGCGGCGTCCTGCATCTGCGCGATCGTGTTGTCGTCGAGCGGGATGCCGCGCGCGAGGCGGTCGGCGCGCGTCCTGCGCTCCGGCTCGCCCGGCGCCATCACCTCGCCGCCGGCCTCGACCGGCTTGCACTTCTTCATCCAGTCGACGAACTGCCGCGCCTCGGAATCGATCGCGCTCGCGTCGCCGAGGCGGCGCAGGTCGATGACGATCGACATCATGTTGTTGTGCACGGTCCCCAGGTTCGGGTGGCCGTCGTGGTTGCAGCCGCCGCCCGACAGCGCGCCCGCGAGCAGGTCGCAGAAGAAGGCGAGGCCGTAGCCCTTGTGGTCGCCGAAGGGCGCGAGCGCGCCGGGTGGCGGGCCGTAGAGGTCGTTGGGGTCCAGCGACGGCTTGCCCTCGCCATCGACGACGCAGCCCGGCGGCAGGTCGACGCCCTTGTTGCGCGCCACCTGCACCTTGCCCTCGGCGACCTTGGAGGTCGCGAAGTCGAGGACGATCGGCTCGCGGCCCTCGATCGGCATGGCGCAGCAGAACGGATTGGTCGACATCCGGCGCTCGCGCCCGCCCCAGGGGGCGACGAGGCCGCCGGCATGGACGACGTTGACGAAGTGGATCGAGGCGCAGCCCTCGGCCGCGCAGGCCTCGGCCCAGTCGCCGATGCGGCCGAGATGGTGCGCATGCTTGAGCGCGACCAGCGCGACGCCCGTCTTGCGCGCCTTGGCGATGGCGATCGCCATCGCCTCGCCGCCGAGCACCTGGCCATAGCCGCCCTGGCCGTCGAGGATCGCGAAGCCGTCGGCCTCCGCGACGACCTTCACGTGCATGTTCGGCTTGATCTTCCCCTCGCCGAGCCAGCCGATATACGAGGTCACGCGCACGACGCCGTGGGAATCATGGCCCATGAGGTTCGAATCGACGAGGCGCTTCGCGATCATGTCGGCCTCGTGCGTGCTGCTGCCGGCCTTCGCGAAGACCGCCGCCACGAAGCGGCGCAGCCTGTCGTCCTTGATGTGCTTCACGTCCGTCCTCCGATCGCGATCAGGTTGTCGAGGGGCTCGCCGCGGGCGAGCCTGTCGAGGTTGGCCGCCATGGCGCGCGTGCGCCTCAGCACGGTCCCCGTGGTCCAGCCCGCGATATGCGCGCTCAGGAGCACGTTGTCGAGCAGGTCGAAGCGATGCGGCCATTCCGCGTTCGGCTGGTTCGGGACGGTCGGGTAGCGCCACCAGGTGTCGATCACCGCGCCGCCGATGCGTCGCTCCTTCAGCGCGGCATGCAGCGCGGCCTCGTCGATCACCGGGCCGCGCGCCACGTTGACGATCACCGCGTGGGGCCGCATCGCGGCGAGGACGCGCGCGTCGACCAGCCCGCGCGTCTCGTCGGTCAGCGCGCAGCCCAGAACGACGAAGTCCGCCTCGCGCACGGCCTCGGCGAGGCGGTCCAGGCCGTACATGGCGTCGACGTTCGGCTCGTCGGCGCGCACGGTGCGATTGACGCCGACGACGCGCATGTCGAAGGCCTTCGCGCGCCGCGCCACCGCCTTGCCGATGCGGCCCATGCCGACGATCGCGACCGTGCTGCCCGCGAGCTCGCCATCCGGCGCGCCACCGAAGCGGCTCGAGCGCGACCAGTCGCCGCGGCGCATGTCGGCGTCGGCGGGCCCGAGCCGGATGCTCCACTCGAGCATCGCCAGCATCGCGTATTCGGAGCAGCCCGGCTCGTGCTCGAAGCAGTTGCACAGCGAGGTGCCGGCGGGCAGCGCCGGGATCTGGATCCCGTCATAGCCCGCGCCCGGCACCTGCAGCAGGCGAAGCCGGGGCGCCGGCGGCGCGGCCTTCGTGAAGGAGATGCCGATCGCGGCGTCGGCCTCGGCGAGCCCGCGCACGACGTCGGCGTCGTCCATGGCGCCGCCGGTCTCCACCAGCTCCCATTTCGTGGAAAGCATCTTCTCGAGGCCGGCGCGGAACGGGTGCACCGCGGGGCCCATCAGGAGTGCGCGCATGTTCAGTTGCCCATCACCAGGTTGGGGAGGAAGAGGACGACGGAGGGGAAGTACGTGACCAAGAGCAGCACGCCGACCAGCGCGATCACGAAGGGCCAGATCTCGCGGGCGAACTCCGCGACCTGGATGCCCGCGATGCGGCAGGTGATGAACATCGACATGCCGACCGGCGGCGTGATCAGCCCGATCATGAGGTTGAGCGTGAACATCACGCCGAAATGGACGGGGTCGATGCCCAGCGTCTTGATCAGCGGCATCAGGACGGGGACCAGCAGGATCATCAGCGACAGCGTCTCGAGGAAGCAGCCGAGGACGAGCAGGATCACGTTGAGGACGAGCAGGATGATGAACGGGTCCGTCGACACCGAGGTGACCAGGCGCACCAGCTGCGGCCCCGCCTGCTCGCGCGTCAGCACCCAGGCGAGCAGCGCCGAGGCCGCGACGATGAACATCACGGTCGCGGTCGTCATGGCGGCCTCGCCGAAGATGGCGAAGGTCGAGTCCCAGGTGAGCTCTCGATAGACGACCGTGCCGAGGAAGAGCGCGTAGAGCACGGCGAGGACCGAGGCCTCGGTGGGCGTCACGACGCCGCCGGCGATGCCCCAGACGATGATCGCGGGCAGCATCAGGGCGGGCAGCGCGTCGCGGAACGCGGCCCAGACCTCGCCGCCCGTCGGCTTGGCGCCGCGCGCGTAGCCGCGCCTGCGCGCGATGATGTAGACCGCGGCCATCAGGTAGAGGCCCATCAGCAGGCCGGGTATCGCGCCGCCGAGGAAGAGCCTGCCGATCGACACGCTGGCGAGCACGCCGAAGACGACGAAGGGGATGCTGGGCGGGATGATCGGGCCGATGGTCGAGGCCGCGGCGGTCAGCGCCGCGGCGAAGGGCCGGCTGTAGCCCGCGCGCGCCATCGCCGGGATCAGCACCGATCCGGTGCCCGCCGCGTCGGCGGCGGCCGAGCCGGACATGCCGGCCATGATCATGTTGCTGACGACGTTCACGTGGCCGAGGCCGCCGGTGAAGCGCCCGACCAGCACGTTGGCAAGCCGCACGAGGCGCTGCGTCGTGCCGCCGGTGTTCATCAGCGCGCCCGCGAGGATGAAGAACGGCACCGCGAGCAGCGGGAAGGAATCGACGCCGGTGACGAAGCGCTGGGCGATCACCTCCAGCGGGATCTCGTCGAGCATCGCGACCGCGATCGCGCCGGTGAGGCCCATCGCCACCGCGACGGGCGCGCCGATCGCGAGCAGGACGACGAAGATGATCGCCATGGTTCCGAGCATGCGTTTCCCCTTCCGGGATCAGTCGACCATCGTCGAGGCTTCGTCCTGGCGGACGGTGCCGCCGCGAAGCAGGATCGCGAGGTTCAGGATCACGTAGACGGCGCCGATCGCCGCGCCGACGGGCAGCGCGGCGTAGACCACGCCGATGTTGAGGCCCGAGGCCGCGGCGTAGGTGTTCGAGGTGAGGCCGACCATCGCGATGCCGAACTTCACCAGAGGGAAGAGCAGCGCGAGGCAGGCGAGGTAGGAGAGGACGCCGAGGACCCGCCGCAGTCCCGGGCCGGACAGCGCGAGGACGATGTCGACGACGATGTGCGTCCCGCGCCCGAAGGCGAGCGCCGCGCCGAGGAAGATCTGCCAGGTGAAGACGTAGCGCGCGATCTCCTCGGTCCAGGCCGGTGGGTCGTCGAGCACGTGGCGGCTGAAGACCTGCCAGGCCACGTTCGCGACCATGGCCATGAGCAGGACCGCTATGGCGGCGAAGAGGCCGCGGTCGATCGCCTTGAGGAGCTTCTGCATGGCTCTGGACCGGCCGCGCCGCCGACCCCGCCCGGCCGCGCGCGGCGGCCGGGGGAGCGGTGGCGCAGCGCCGCCTTCTTCAGGCCTTGAGGACGGCGTCGTGGAAGCCCGGCGTCCACTTCCTCTCGAACTGCTTGGGCAGGTCCGCCAGCGCCGACTGGAAGGCCTCGAGCCGGACCGGGTGGAAGGTCATGCCACCGGCCTTGAGCTTCTGCTCGAGGACGCTCTCGTCCTCCGCCTGGTACTTGTCCTCCAGGCGGCACATCTCGACGAGCGCCTCCATCACGATCGTCTTCTGGTCGGCGGGCAGTCCGGCGAACCAGCGCTCGCTGACGACGACCTCGTAGCCCGAGCGGATGTGCCCGGTCATGTTGACGAACTTCTGCGCCTCGAAGAACGAGTTCGTGAAGATCAGCTCGAGCGGGTTCTCCTGCCCGTCGATCGTTCCCTGCTTGAGCGCGAGGAAGACCTCGGGCAGGGCCATCGGCGTCACGACCGCGCCGAGGGTCCGCCACGCGGCGACGTAGGTCTCGAGCTCCGGCACGCGCAGCTTCATGCCCCGGAGGTCGGCGGGCGTCGTCACGGCGCGGTTGGTGGTGAGGTAGCGCGGGCCGCGGTTGCACCACGCGACGTGGCGCAGGCCCTTGCGCTGCAGCAGCGCGTCGTACATCGGCTTGGCGAGCGGGCCGTCGACGATCTTTCGGAAATGGTCCTGGCTGCGGATCAGGTAGGGCGTGTCGAGCACCTGGCCCCATTCCGGCACGATGTTGCCGATGAGGTAGCTGCCGAAGAAGCCGATCTGGATAGAACCGAGCTGCACGGATTCCACCATGTCGCGCTCGCCGCCGAGCTGGCCGCCCGGGAAGTTCTGCACGGTGAGCGCGCCCTTGGAGCGTTCCGCGACGATGCGCGCGAAGTCGCCCGCCGCCTTGTCCGCGGCGCCGCCCGCGCCCATCACGTAGCCCATGCGTATCGCGCGCGGCTGCTGCGCGAGGATGGCCGGCGCCGCGAGCGTGCCGGAGGCCGCGGCGGCGATGCCGAGTCCGGTGCGCGCGACGAGGCTGCGGCGGGCGATCGGGCGCCCGGTGGTCCTGCTGGTCATGGTTTCCCCCCTTGTCGCCCCTGGCTCCCTGCCGGGGCTTCCCGCACGATGTTAGGCACGGAGCCCGGCGGTCGCCAAGGGCCGCGGGCTCACTGCGCGGGGGACGGCCGGAACTCGTACGGTGCCTCGAGCGCGGCGATCTCCGCGTCGTCGAGCGGGATGTCGACCGCGGCCGCCGCGCCCTCGAGCTGGTCGAGGCTGGTCGCGCCCATGATCGGCGCCACGATGGCCGGCTTCGCGAGGAGCCAGGCCAGCGCGACCTGCGCCGGCGTCGCGCCGCGCGCCGCGGCGATGGCGCGCAGGCGCTCCACCACCGCCCAGTCGCAGGCGCGGTAGGTGCCGGGCTTCACCACCTTGTCGTTCGCGGCGCGCTCCGTCGCGCCGCCGCCGGCGGGGTCGCGGTTGCCCGCGAGGAAGCCGCGCGCGAGCGGGCTGTAGGGGATGAGGCCGACGCCCTGCTCGAGGCAGAGCCGGTTCATCTCGCGCTCCTCCTCGCGCTGGACGAGGTTGTAGAGGTTCTGCATGCAGATCGGCCGCGCGAGGCCGCGCCAGTCGGCGAACATGACCATCTGCGCGAACCTGTAGGCCGGCATGGTCGAGCCGCCGACATGGCGCACCTTGCCGGCGCGCACGAGCATGTCGAGCGTCTCCATGAATTCCTCGACCGGCGTGTGCGGGTCGAGGCGGTGGACCTGGTAGACGTCGACATGGTCGGTGCGCAGGCGGCGCAGCTGGGCGTCGATGCTGCGCATGACGTGCTTGCGGCCGAGGCCCGACTCGTTCGGGCCGTCGCCCATCGCGATGCCGACCTTGGTGGAGATCACGACCTCGTCGCGCGGCACCATGCGCAGCAGGACCTCGCCGATGATCTCCTCGCTGCGGCCCTGGTTGTAGCTGTCGGCCGTGTCGAAGAAGGTGATCCCGAGGTCGAGCGCCTTGCGGAAGAAGGGCGCGCTCTCCGCCGCGTCGAAGGCGCCCCAGCCGCGCCGTCCCCTGGCGCCCCAGGAGTTCCCGCCGAGGCAGATCCTGCTGACGACCAGGCCGGAGCGGCCGAGCGGCGCGTACTTCATCGCGCGTCCCCTCGCGTCAGCCGCGTATGTCGCCCTCGGCCTTCATCCACCTCACCGAGGTGCGGAAGGCCTCGAGCGTGCGCGCGACGTCCTCGGGGCCGTGCGCGGCGGAGACCAGCCCGCCCGGCGCGCCCATGATGTCGACGCCGTTGGCGAGCATGGCCACGCGCAGCCGCGCGGCGATGCTCGGGTCGCGCGTGCCCTTGAGGCCCTTGAAGCCGAGCGCCAGCGGGTCGAAGGACTCGGGGTCGATCGCCAGCCCCGCCGGGTTGACGAAGACGAGGAAGGCCGAGCGGTCGCCATAGATGCCCCAGGGGATGCCTTCCTCGACCAGCACGCGTCGCATGCCGTCGCGCAAAGACGCCGCGGTGCGGCAGGCCTGCTCGCACACGTCCTCGCGCTCGATGGTCGAGAGCATCGCGACGCCCGCCG
>CANMWW010000017.1 GCA_947500965.1 Alphaproteobacteria bacterium | reverse complement strand
AGTCGTCGAAGCAGATGCTGGCGGTGTGCAGCCCGAGCAGCGCGCCGCCGCGCGCGAGGTGCCCCTCGATCGCCGCGCGCCCCTCGGCGGAGAGGGCGAAGGACCAGCGCGCGCGGTGCGGCGCGTATTTCTCGTGCTGCGTCATGGACCAGCGCAGCGCGTAGATCGTCAGCAGGTCGAACTCGCCGCGCGCGACGCGCGCGAGGCCCGCCTCGACGTCCTCGGTGCACTCGCTCTCGATGCCGCGCGGCGCGAGCATCGCGGCGAGCTCGGCGCCGGCCGCGGCGAAGGGATGGGTGATGCCGCCGACGATGACGAGGTTGCGCATGCCTGCCTGCGATGGTTCCGCCGCGATGGATGCCAGCCTATGCGATCGGCGCATGGACGTCGCGGTTCAACCCCGCGCGCCTGTGCTCTAGGATCGCCTCCGGCTCAATGCGACGAGGGGGAGACGGGACATGGGCATCGCTGGCGGCACGGGCGTGCGGGAGATCGACCTTCCTTGGGTCGATATCGGGGTGCGCCCGGGGTACAAGCAGCGCTACCAGGGCTTCTTCGACAAGGAGCGCGGCATCGGCGCGCGCATCGGCAGCCTCTACGCCGACCCCTACTACCACTCGCCGCGCCACCGCCACACCTTCCAGCAGGTCCGCTTCCTGGTCGGCGGCAAGATGAAGTACGGGCGCGAGGTCTACGAGGCGGGCGACTGCCTCTACATCCCCGAGGGCGCCTATTACGGCCCGATCAAGCCGGTGCCCGTCGAGGAAGGCGGCTCCAAGCAGATGCACTTCATCGACATCCAGTTCGAGGGGCCGTCCGGCATCCCCTACCCCGACCCCGACGAGGTGGTGACCGCGCAGCGCGCGCTCGCGAAGACGGGCAGGTTCGAGGAAGGCGTCTACACCTTCCCGGACGGCCGCAACCGCGACGCCTACGAGGCGATCCTCGAGAAGGTGACCGGCCAGCCGGTCGTCTACCCGCAGCCGCGCCTGACCAGCTACGTGGTGATGCGTTCCGGCGCCTATCCCTGGATCGCGCATCGCTCGGTGCCGGGCGTGTCGGCGAAGCATCTCGGCTATTTCTTCGAGACCGGCCCGAACATCAAGCTGGTGTCGATCGCGGCGGGCGCGGCGATCCCCGCGGGCAGCCCCGCGGGCCATCGCGCGGTGTTCCTGACCGAGGGCACGGCGTCCTTCGACGGCCAGGACTTCCCGACCACGTCCTACTTCATGCTGCCTTCGGGCGAGCGCCACGGCGCGATCTCGGCGAAGGACGACGTGAAGCTCCTGATGGTCGGCTGGTCGAAGTCCGAGCCCGTCCCCTTCGAGCTGTTCTGACGCCGGGGCGGGAGCGCGGGCCATGAAGCTCGGCACGATCTCGGTCGCCGGCGGCGAATGGCGCGCCGCGGCCTTCCCGCCCGACGGGCGCGCGATCGACCTCGCGGCGGCGGCGGCGGCGCTGGGAGAGGCCGCGCCCGGCCTTGCCTCCGGCGTCGCCGACGGCTCCTGGCTGGGCGCGGAAGGACAGGCGTTCGCGCGCCGCGCCTGCGAGGCCGCCGCCTCGCGCATCGCCGGCGCCACGCACGACCTCTCCGCCGTGCGGCTCGGCCCGCCGGTGCCGCGCCCGCGCAGCTTCATCGCCGCGGGGCGCAACTACGCCGACCACCTGCGCGAGGGCCAGCGCATCTGGGCCGAGCGCGGGAAGAAGGTGGAGAAGGCGGAGCACCCGACGGCCTTCGTGAAGCTCGCCTCGGCGATCGTCCCGCATGGCGAGGCGATCCGCATCCCGCGCGGCGTCGACTGCGTCGACTACGAGATCGAGCTGGTCGTCGTCATCGGCAAGCCGGCCTTCGAGGTCCCGCGCGAGCGGGCGCTCGAATACGCCGCCGGCTACACGATCTGCAACGACGTCGGCGCGCGGCGCATCCAGCGCTTCGAGATGGAGCACCAGATCGGGCTGACGCTGTCCAAGAACTTCCCGAGCTTCGCGCCGCTCGGCCCGTGGATGACGACGGCCGACGAGATCCCCGACCCGCAGGTGCTCGACATCCGCATGGCGGTCAACGGCGAGACGCGCCAGCACGCCAACACCTCGGACATGATCTTCGGCATCGCGGAGCTCGTGTCCTACTGGTCGCGCGTCGGCCTGTCGCCGGGCGACATGATCACGACGGGCACGCCCTCGGGCGTCGCGCTGGCGCGGCCCGAGCCCGAGCGCTTCTACCTGAAGCCGGGCGACGTGGCCGAGGCGACGATCGAGCGCATCGGCACGCTGCGCAACCCGGTGGCCGGCGCCTGAGCGCGAGCGGCCCCGCCAGGCTCGTCTATCGCGCCGAGCGCCACCCGGGCTTCGACCGCGACGGCTTCCGCGCGCGCTGGCGGCGCCACGCCGCGCTCGGCATGAGCCAGGAACGCTGGACCAACATCCTGCGCTACGCGCATTGCGACCCGCTCGACCCGGCCTCGCCCTGGGACGGCGTCGCGCTGCTCTGGTACCGCGACGAGGCCGCGCGCCGCGCGCATGTCGCGGATGCCGGCGCGCGCGCCACGATGCGCGCCGACGAGGCGGAGACCTTCGCGCGGCCGGTGCGCGAATTCTCGACGCTGGTCGGCGAGGTCCGCGTCGCCGGCGACGGATCGGGGCCGATCAGGCATTTCGTCTTCCTCTGGCGCGCGCCGGGCATCGGCCGCGCCGACTTCCAGGCGCGGCTGCTTGGCCTGGCGGCGCGGCGCCGCGACGCGCTCGCGCGGATCGCGGGGTTCCGCGGCCTGTCGCTCGGCCTCGCGCGCGACGAGGCGGAGCTCGACGGCTTCGGCCTCGATTGCGACGCGATCGAGGAGAGCGCATGGGACGCCGCCGCGGGCGTGCCTGCGCCGGAGGCACCGTGGATCGCGCGCGCCGAGGCGCTCGCCACGCGCCACGTGCCGCTCTGGGAGGCAGGCTCTCAGCCGTAGGTCGAGAGATGGTCGTGGCGGAAGGGCCGGATCGCGCCGAAGTCGCCGGCGCGCACCTTGCGCGGCCAGTCCGGGTCGGCGAGCAGCGCGCGGCCGACGCAGACCAGGTCGAAGTCGCCGCGCGCCATCGCCTGCACGACGTGGTCCACGTCCGTCACCTCGGCGGCGACGTTGTCCTTCGTGCGATAGACCTTGGACTGGTGGGGCTGGTCGAGGCCGACGCAGCCCACCGCCATGGCGAGGCGGCCCGACAGGCGCCTCGTCCAGGCGGCGAGGCTGTCGGGCGAGCCCGCGAAGGCGGGCGCCCAGAAGCGGCGCGTGCTCGCGTCGAAGACGTCGACGCCGGCACCAGCGAGCGCGCCGAGGATCGTCGCGAGCTCGTCCGGCGTCTCGGCGATGCGCGCGTCGTAGTCGTCCTGCTTCCATTGCGAGAAGCGGAAGACGATGGGGAAGCCGGGCCCGGCCGCCGCGCGCATGGCGCGGACGACCTCCACGGCGAAGCGGCAGCGCGCGACGAGGTCGCCGCCATAGCCGTCCGCGCGCCGGTTGTCGCGCGTCCAGAGGAACTGGTCGGCGAGGTAGCCATGCGCGCCATGGATGGCCACGCCGTCGAAGCCGAGCTCGCGCGCGGCGGCCGCGCCGCGCGCGTAGGACGCCGCGACGGTGCGGATGTCGGCCTCGTCCATCGCGCGCACGACCTCGGCGTCGCCCTCGCGCAGCGCGGACGGCGCGAAGCCGGGCACCGCGGGATCGGGCGCCATGCCGAGGCGGCGATAGGAGCCGACATGCCAGAGCTGCGGGACCATCAGCGCGCCGGCGTCGTGGACGCCGCGCAGCACCTCGCGCCAGCCCGCGAGCGCCTCGGCGCCGAAGAAGTGCGGCACGTTCTGGTAGCAGGCCGCGCCCTCGTGGTCGATGAACGTGCCCTCGCTCACGACCATGCCGACGCCACCCTCGGCGCGACGGCGGTAGTAGGCGGCGACGTCGCGGCCCGGCACGCCTCCGGGCGAGCGCTGGCGCGTCATCGGCGCCATCACGATCCGGTTGCGCAGCTCCGCGGCGCCGAAGCGCATCGGACGGAACATCGGATGGTCGTTCACCTGCGCGGCTCCCCTCGTGTCGACGCGGCGAAGGTCTACAGCACCGATGCGCGCGGCGCATCTGTCCTTGTGGCGCCGTGGCCCGCGCATAGAATGCGCGCCGGGACGGGAAGGGGTGGCGTCGCGATGCGGATCGGCTTCGTCGGGCTGGGGCTCATGGGCGTGCCCATGGCGTCGAACATGGCGCGCGCGGGGCACGAGCTCGTCGTGCACAGCGCCAACGCGGCGTCCGTCGACAGGCTGCGCGCGGAGGGCGCGCGCGTCGCGGGCTCCGTCGCCGAGGTCGCGGCCGCGGTCGATGTCTTCTGCGCCTGCCGCGTGACGCCCGAGCAGTCGCGCGAGGTCTTCCTGGGCGATGGCGGCGTCGCGGCGACGGCGCCCGCGGGCCTTCTCTGCATCGACTTCGCCACCGTCGATCCCGGCACCGCGAAGGAGATCGGCGCGGCGCTCGCAGCGCGCGGCATCGGGTTCCTCGACGCGCCGATCAGCGGCGGGCCCTACGCCGCGGTCGACGCGGCGCTCACCGCGATCGTCGGCGGCGCCGAGGCGGACGTCGCCCGCGCCATGCCCGCGCTGCGCGCCACCTGCAAGGACGTCCGGCACATGGGTCCGGTCGGCGCCGGCGTCACGGCCAAGCTCTGCAACAACCTCATCTCGATCACGACGCATGCCCTCCTCGCCGAGGCCATGGTGCTGGGCGCGAAGGCGGGCATCGACGGGCAGCGCCTCTACGAGACGCTGCGCGCGAGTTCCGCGCGCAGCAACACGCTCGAGCGCGTCGTGCCGAAGCATTTCCTGCCGCGCAACTTCGAGGCCGCCGCGAGCATCGCGACGATCATGAAGGACCTCGGCTGCGCCATCGACCTCGGCCGCGCGATGGGCGTCGACCTCACGCTCGCCGAGGCGGCGATGCGGCGCTACGAGCAGGCGCGCGACGCGGGCCATGCCGCGCGCGACATCGCGGCGGTGATCCTCCCGATCGAGGAGAAGGCCGGCGTGAAGGTCGGGGGATCCTGAGATGGCGGCCATGGCCCCGGTCGCGATCGTCACGGGCGGGGCGCGCGGCATCGGCCTCGCGACCTGCACGACCCTGCTGGCGCGCGGCTGGCGCGCCGTGGCGCTCGACCGCGACGCGCCCGGGCCGGACGCCCCCGCCGGCGACGGCTTCGCCTGGCTCGCCGCGGACGTGTCGGACAGCGGCTCGGTCGACGCGGCGGTCGCGGCGGCGGCCGCGCGCTTCGGGGCGATCGACGCGCTGGTCAACTGCGCGGGCTTCAACCGCCACCAGCCGGTGGCCGAGCTCGAGGACGAGACCTGGCGCTCGATGCTCGACGTCCATGTCGGCGGCACGCTGCGCGCCTGCCGCGCGGCGCATCCGTGGCTCAGGGCCTCGACGCGCGGCGCGGTCGTGAACTTCTCGTCGATGGGCGCGCGCATCGGCCGGCCGCGGCGCGCGCCCTACGCCGCGGCGAAGGCGGGGATCGAGGGCCTGACGCGGACGCTGGCGATCGAGTGGGCGCCCGACGGCATCCGCGTGAACGCGGTCTGCCCGGGCGTCGTCGGCACGCGCATGGTGCGCGACAACATCGCGCGCGGCGCCGTCGACGCGGCGAGCCTCGTCGCGGGGATACCGATGCGGCGCTTCGCCGAGCCGGCGGAGATCGCCGCGGTCGTCGCCTTCCTCGCGGGCGCGGAGTCGAGCTACATGACCGGGCAGGTCCTCGTCGTCGACGGCGGCGCGACAATCAACGGAGACTGGTGAGCCCATGGGCAAGGACCACGGCGACGACATCGACGCGCTCCCCATCTTCCCCTTCGCGCGCACCGATCCCTTCCACCCGCCCGCGCAGTACGCCGAGGCGCGGCGCCAGTGCCCGGTCTCGCCGGTGCGGCTCTGGAACCGCCAGCGCGCCTGGCTGCTCACGAAGCTCGCCCAGTTCCGCTCCGTCCTGCAGGACCGCCGCTTCAGCGGCGAGTTCGCGCGGCCCGACTTCCCCGCGGTCACCGAGGCGCGCGTCGCCATCGACAAGGCCGAGCGCGCCTTCGTCGGCATGGACAACCCGCGCCACCAGCATTTCCGGCGCATGTTCACGCGCGAGTTCTCGCACAAGCGGATGATGGCGCTGCGCCCGCGCGTCGAGGCGATCACCGCCGAACTCCTCGACCGCATGGAGCGCAAGGGCCCGCCCGCCGACCTCGTCGCGGACCTCGCCGTGACGCTGCCCGCGCTGGTGATGTGCGAGCTCTTCGGCTCGCCCTACGAGGACCATGCCTACATCATGAAATGCGCGGCGGGCCGCCACGGCCTGCGGCAGACGCCCGAGGAGGCGGCGCGCACCGCGAGCGACCTCGTCGCCTATTGCCGCGCGCTGATCGACGCCAAGGAGCGCCAGCCCGCCGACGACATGCTGAGCCGCGTGATCGCGGAATACGTCGTTCCCGGCACGCTCGGCCGCGACGAGCTCGCGGACATCTGCGCGATGATCCTGCGCGCCGGCCACGACACGACGACCAACATGATCGGCGTCGGCACGCTCGTGCTCTTCCAGCATCCCGAGCAGCTGGCGCGGCTCAAGGCCGACCCGTCGCTGGTCGAGCGCGCGGTCGAGGAACTGCTGCGCTACGTGACGCCGGTGCAGTTCGCGCCGCGCCGCGTCGCGCTCGAGGACGTCGAGCTCTGCGGCATGCACATCCGCAAGGGCGACGGCGTCTTCGCGGTGGCGCCCTCGGCCAACCGCGACGAGGACGTGTTCCCGGATCCAGACCGCCTCGACATCTGCCGCGACGCCTCGCAGCACGTCTCCTTCGGCTACGGCATCCACCAGTGCCTCGGCCAGGGCCTCGCGCGCATCGAGCTGCACGTCGTCTTCACCGCGCTCTTCGCCCGCTTCCCGGGCCTTCGGCTGGCGTGCAGGCTCGAGGACGTGCCGTTCAAGTACGATTCGCAGATCTTCGGCGCCTACAGGCTGCCGGTCGAGTGGTGACGGCGGGCGACGGGCGGGGACGGGGGACGATGCCGGGCTACAGGGTGGAGATCGACGCGACGCGCTGCATCGGCTCGGGCCAGTGCGTGGCGCGCGCGCCCGAGGTGTTCGACCAGCGCGAGGAGGACGGCATCGTCGTGCTGCTGCTCGCGGACCCGGGGCCCGCGCGCCGCGAGGCGGTCGAGAAGGCGGCGCTGCTCTGCCCGGCGCAGGCGATCTCGGTCGTCGAGACGTCCTGACGGATCAGCCCGCGCGGCGCGCGCGCAGCCGCGACGGCAGCCAGATGGCGGCCAGCAGGGCGAAGGCGGCGACGTTGCTCTCCCAGCCCGGGAAGATCAGCAGCACGCCCGCGGCGAGCGCGGCCACGCGCTGCCACGGCGCGAGCGGCCCGGTCATCCAGCCGATCAGCGCCACGGACACCGCGAGCAGGCCCAGCAGCGTCGGCACCATGACCATCAGGACGTCGAGGATCGAGCCCTGCAGCAGCAGCTCGGGCGAGTAGACGAACATGAAGGGCACGACGAGGGCGGGCAGCGCGATGCGCGTCGCGGCGAAGGACACGCGCATGCCCGAATCGCCCGCGATGCCCGCGGCGACGTAGCAGGAGACCGCCGTCGGCGGCGTCAGGTCGGAGATGACGCCGAAGTAGAAGACGAAGAGATGCGCGGCCAGCAGCGGCACGCCCATCTTGGCGAGCGCGGGCGCGACGAGGATGGCGACGATCAGGTACGTCGCCGTGGTCGGCAGGCCGGTGCCGAGCAGGATCGCGGCGACCGCCGTCAGCAGCAGCAGGACGAAGAGCGAGCCGCCCGAGTAGCCGAGGATCAGCGACGTGAACTTGAGGCCGAGGCCGGTCAGGTCGGTGATGTTCATCACCACCCCGATGATCGCGCAGGCCGCGGCGATCATGACCGCGCCGCGCGAGGCCTCCTCGAGGGCGTCGATGATCGGGCGCCAGACGAGGCGGCGCTGAACCACCCACTCGCGCAGCATCCAGACCGGCACGAAGGACGCGGCGGCGTAGGCGCCGGCGCGGCCGGGCGAGACCTGCACGATCGCGAGGTAGTGGACGAGCACCGCGACGGGCACGAGGAAGTGCCAGCCCTTGCGCAGCGTGTCGGAGAGCCTGGGCAGCTCGGCGCGCGGCGTGCCCTTGAGGCCGCTGCGCGCGGCCTCGAGGTCGGCGGTGAAGAACAGCGAGACGAAGTAGAGCACCGCCGGGATGAAGGCCGCCTTGGCGACCTCGTAGTAGGGCACGCCCAGGAGGTCGGCCATGATGAAGGCCGAGGCGCCCATGATCGGCGGCGTGATCTGGCCGCCGACCGAGGCCGCGGCCTCGAGCGCGGCGGCGATGCGAGGCGTGTAGCCGCTGCGGATCATGGTCGGGATGGTGACGACGCCGACGGCCGCGGCGTTCGCCGGGCCGGTGCCGGTGATCGTCGCGAAGAGCGCGCTGGCGAAGACGGAGACCTTGGCGGCCGAGCCGCGCGAGGTGCCGATCAGGGCGCGCGCGAGGTCGATGAAGAAGTCGCCGCCGCCCATGCGCATCATCACCGCGCCGAACAGGACGAAGACGTAGACATAGGTCGCGCTCGCGCCCGTCGCCGTGCCGAAGATGCCCTCCAGCCTGATGTAGAGGGACGCGATGATCGCGGGGTACTCGAAGCCGGGATGGCCGAGGAACCCCGGCAGGCTCGCGCCGAAGACGGCGTAGAGCACGAAGGCCAGCGCGATGATGGCGAGCGAGGGGCCGGCGGTGCGGCGCGTGGCCTCGAGCAGCAGCAGCAGCAGGACCGTGCCGCCGGCGATGTCCAGCCAGGTCGGGTCGATGACGCGGAAGATGCCGGGATTGGTGAACTCGACCGCTGCGTAGAGCGTCACCGCGACGCCCGCGGCCGCGAGGATCCAGCGCAGGGCCAGGTCGGCGACGCGCGGGAGCTCGCGCGCCGGGGTGACGAGGAAGAGCAGCGACAGCGCGAACGCCAGGTGCACGCTGCGCTGGATCATCGGCGAGAAGGTGACGGTGAAGGCGGTGTAGAGCTGGAAGCACGCCATCGCGAGCGCGATCGCGCGCGCCGCGCGGCGCATCCACGGGGTGGAGTCGTCGACCTCCGCCCCGTGCGCCGCCTGTTCCGCCGCCATCGCCGTCCCTCCCCTCGTGCCTGCTTACTTCAGCAGGCCCTTCTCGCGCAGGTAGCGCTCGGTGCCGGGATGCAGCGGGAAGCCCGGGTACTTCGCGGTGTTCTCCGCCGTCGAGGTGTTGGCCGCGCGGAAGGCGGAGACCAGCTCCTCGTGCTTCTCCCCGATCACCTTGGCGATCTGGTAGGCGGTCTCCTCCGGGAAGTCCGCGTGCGTGGCGACGTAGAACCACTCGGTGAAGGTCGGGACGTCGCGGGACTGGTCCCTGAGCGAGTTCGCGTAGACGTCCTTCGAGATCGTGTAGGCGCTGTACCAGCGATGGTCGGCGTTGATCTTCGCGACCTCGTCGGCCGACATGCCGACGAGCCGCGCGCCGCGCGGGTGCGTGGCGAGCTCGGTCACCACCGGGCAGGGCAGCGGGCAGAGGAAGGAGAACGCCTCGATGACGTTGTCCTTGTAGGCGTTCATGGACTCGCCCTTGCCGAGGTAGTCGAGCCTGAAGTCGCCCTCCTTCATGCCCAGCACCCCGACCATGCGCAGGAAGAGGTTCGCCTCGCCGCCCGCCTTGATGCCGATCGACAGGCGCCGGCCCTTGAGGTCGGAGAAGGACTGGATCGGCGAGTTGGTCGGCACGAGCAGGTGGTAGGGGATGTTGAACATCGTGAAGAGCGTGCGGATGCGCGTCTTCGCCATGCCGTCCTTGCCCAGCACCTTCTCGGCGTCGCCCGGGCTCGCGCCCGCGATCTGCGCCGTGCCGCGCTCGAGCAGGACCACGTTCTCGGTCGAGCCGCCCGAGCGCGCGCTCGCCTCCATGCCCGGCACGTACTTGTTGAGCAGCGGCGCGAGCGCCGCGAAGTAGAGATGCGCCGTGCCGCCGGACGAGGAGCCGGCCATCACGATGCGCGTCTGCGCGGACGCCGGGCCCGCGAGTGCGGCGGCGAGGGCGGCGCCGAAGGCGGCGGCCCCGATCTTCCTGGAAATGCTCATGTCGCGTCCTCCCGTTCGAGGCCCGCCAGCGGGCCATTCATGTGGTCGATGTTGCCGCCAAAGCGGCGCGCGTCAAAGCGAATCAGCGTGGCGCCGTGCCCTTGACGACGGCGCGCTGCAGCACGCGGCGGTGGCGCTTCGCGTCGTAGCCGCGCGTCGCGCGATGGAGCAGGCAGCGATTGTCCCAGAAGACCAGGTCGCCCGGCTTCCAGGCATGCGCGTGCACGAAGGGCGGCGAGGTCGCGTGCGCCTGGAGCCCGCGGACCAGCTCGCGACCCTCGGCCTCGTCCATGCCATCGACATGCGAGCAGTACATGCCGAGATAGAGGCTCTTCTCCCCCGTCTCCGGATGCGTGCGCACCAGCGGGTGGAGGACCGGCGGCGTCGCCGCGCGCTCGGCCGGCGTGAGCGGGCGGTCGTTCGTGCTCGCGCGCATGTACTCGAAGCTGTGCACCGCCTTCAGCCCCGCGATGCGGCGGCGCGTCGCCTCCGGCAGCGCCTCGTGGGCGCGCGTCATGTCGGCGAACTCGGTGTCGCCGCCCGAGGGCGGCAGCTCGATCGCCTGCAGCAGCGTCATCAGCGCCGGCACGGGCAGGTAGGACTTGTCCGTGTGCCAGTTGTAGTTGGACTTGATGTAGGAGTCCTCGTCCGGCAGCCCGTTGGTGCCGAGGTTCGAGATGACGTGCACGTCCTCGAGCGTCGAGCCGTCGGGCTTGCGGAAGATGTTGCCCTCGACCTCGCCAAAATTCGCGGCGAAGCCGCGCATCGCGTCGGCGGAGAGCGACTGGCCGCGGAACACGACGAGGCGATGGCGCAGGAACGCGGCGAGGATGGCGGCGCGCGCCGCGTCGTCGAGCGGTCGCGACAGGTCGAAGCCGGCGCATTCCGCGCCGAAACCGCCCGGCAGCGCCACGATGTCGGGACCAGCGCTCATCCTTCCCCTTCCCCTTCGGCGCCCCCCGGCGCCGCGGTGCGTCATGCGCGCGGGGCAGTCCCGCGGCGACGACCTGTTCACACCCGATTGCTATCGGATAGAAGGTTCGGCGTGTCAAGAATCCGGGGAAGGGAACCCATGATGCTGGCGCTTGTCACCGGCGCGGGCGGCGGCCTCGGCGAGGCGATCGCGCGGCATCTCGCGCGCGAGGGCTGGAGTCTCGCGGTCGCGGACCGCGATGGCGCGGCGGCGGAAGCCGTCGCGCGCACGCTGCCGCACGCGCGCGCCTTCGGCGTCGACGTGCGCGACGAGAAGGCCGTGGAGGCGATGCTCGACGCGATCGGCGAGGCGCCGGACGGCGTCGTCAACAACGCAGGCATCGTGCGCTTCGGGCCGATCCTGGAACACCGGATCGAGGACTTCCGCGAGGTGCTCGACGTCAACCTCGTCGGCACCTTCATCGTCGCGCGCGCCGCCGGCAGGCGCATGGCCGCGCGCGGCTCCGGCGCGATCGTCAACATCACGTCGCTGAACGCGGTGGCGCCAAGCCCCGACGCCGGCGCCTACCCGGCATCCAAGGCCGGCGTCGCGCTGCTCACGCAGCACCTCGCCCTCGCCCTCGGGCCGCGCGGCGTGCGCGTCAACGCCGTCGGGCCCGGCTTCATCGATGCCGGGATGTCGGCGCCGATCTACGCCGACCCCGCCGCGCGCGCGGCGCGCAGCGCGGCCGTCCCGCTGCGATCGCTCGGCGCGGCCGACGACGTCGCCTCCGTCGTCGCGTTCCTGCTGTCCGACGGCGCGCGCTACGTCACGGGCCAGCACATGCTCGTCGACGGCGGCGTGTCGTTCAGCCTCAAGGACCACCTGCCCCGCAAGGCCCCGGAACGGAGGGACGGACGATGAGCGCGAGCGCCATCTCGGTGCGCGACTGCGCGCGCAGGATCGCCGACGCGATCGAGGCGCATCGCGGCGACGTCGCGGCGATGGGCGCGGCGATGGACCGCGCGCTCGGCGAGCTGATGCGCCGCGACGACCTCGTGGAGCTCGGCGCGCCGCGCGAGGGCAACAACGTCGCGGTGTCGCGCTACCTCTATTTCGACGGCGAGATGTCGATCCTGCTCTACGAGGTGCCGAAGGGACGGCCGATCCCGCCCCACGACCATGGCACGTGGGAGACGGTCTCGGTCTGGCGCGGCAGCATGCGCCATGTCGTCTACGAGCGCGTCGACGACGGCACGCGCCCGGGCCATGCGGAGCTGCGCGCGATCGACGACCGCGTGCTCGCGCCCGGCGACTTCGCGATCGTGGCGCCGCCGCGCGACATCCACGGCTTCGTCGCGCTCGAGGACGGCACCTGGGGCATCACGGTCGTGAACGGCCCCTACAAGCCGGAGCGCCACTACTACCGGCCCGAGGACGGGACCTACGAGATCCGCCGGCAGCGCAACGCGCGCTGACCGCACCGCAAGAGGGAGGACGCGCATGGCCGGCATCGGCGAGGCGAAGCTCATAGACCTGCACGCGCATGTGCGCCTGCAGGCCACCAACGGCGCCGCGGGGCGGCACGGCCCGGAATTCGGCGTCGACGAGACCGGGAAGCCCTGGTACCGCGTCGGCAACTACAGGCTGGTGGGCGTCAAGCACACGGGCAGCCCCTTCACCGACCCGGAACTGCGCATCGCGAAGATGGACGAGGCGCATATCGACTTCCAGGTCCTGTCGCCCAGCCCGCTCACCTACTTCCACCACATCGACCTCGCCGAGGCGCTGCCCTTCTGCCGGCGCCACAACGACGCGATGGCCGAGCTGGT